>NZ_JBHFFC010000027.1:0-175007 GCF_043359615.1 Exiguobacterium sp. S22-S28
TCAGATGGGGATCGACCGTTTTTCATTTTTTAAGTTCATCAGGATCCGATTTAAAAATCTCATGATCCGTTCCTTCTTCACAATCAGTCAAGGTAAAGATGGATTGATCATTTTCAACCTGTTCCTTCAAGTTTTGACACACTTCTTTGTTCCGATCGTCCGTTTCGGAACCATACTCGTCGCGGGACGAATCAAGTGAATACTCAAACTCTTTTCCGTCAAAGGTGATGTCTTCGATAATCGCATCTCCCTCTGTCGTATAATTCGTCATTCGGATCGTATCTTTTTTCTGTGCGTCCACCTTTTTCAAAAAAATCTCGAACCGGTCGATGTTTGCCCGCTCCGGTGACATGACGATATCCCCGTTTTTGATCGCTTCTTCTGACGGGTAACTTGTTCCGCAACCGGTAAGTGTTAATAAAGAAACCGCCACCAGTCCGACGATTCGTTTCTTCATTTCAGTCCCTCCTTAGAGCGTCGTGGCAACAGTCTGTAGATCATCGGCCGTCTCCGCAATCGACTGGGCAATATGCCGTAACCCTTTAATCGTTCCTGACACTTGTTCCGTATCTTGGGACAACGTAATGATTTGCTGGGAGACATCCATCGTTTGCCTCGAAATTGTCGTAAACGCGTGCACGACACGCGTCAGTTCTTCCGTCGTCCGGACGACGGATTGTTCTGTCCCGTTCATCCGTTCTGAAACTTTTCCCATTTTCGAGGTGATTTCTTGTGCAATACTCGACGCTTCTGTCGCTGAACGTTTACTTTCTTCTGCGAGTTTCCGAATTTCTTGCGCGACGACAGTGAATCCGCGTCCCATTTCTCCTGCCCGTGCCGCTTCAATCGAAGCATTGAGGCTCAGTAAATTCGTCTGATCGGAAATCGCCGTCACCATTCCGGCAATCCGTTCAATCTCTTGCGACAAGAAGGCGAGTTGTGTCATTTGTTCCGTTGTCATCGTCATCTCGGCGACAACCTGTTCAAAACGCTTCGTTTCCGACTCAACCAAATCGACACCGGCTTCCGCTTCTTTCGCAGCACGACTCAGTTGCGTCGCAATCGTTCCCGTCGTAACCGACACCTGTTGGGCATGACGTTCCATTTCCTGAAAACTGGCGGATGACTGTTCACTCATTGCCGCCAATTCTTCCGTCGATTTTTGAACCGCTTGACCCACCCGTAATTTCGAGTCCGACACCAGTTGCCGTTCGTCCTCGACCGTATCTTCGTACATCGTCAAGACGATTTGTTGTTCAAGGTTAAACAACTTCCCGACCGACTGAACGATGCGGACTTGTTCCGATATTGGCAACGTACTTTGCTCGACTTGCCGGCTTAAGACGTTCAATACCTTCTGAAAGGCTGCGATGTACCATTTATTGTGGAGACCAATCCGGACATGACGGTCGGCGATTCGTTTTCGGACGTTGATGTAGTCCGGCGTGACCTGTCCGTCAAACATCTGGAGGATATGCTGTGCAAGCGTTCCTTTTAACCGTTCAAGTGTTGAATGTTGTTCAATCAATTGTTTCAGCTCTGGCACCCGAACTAATTCCGCATAAAACGCATCAACCATCTGCGGCATCCACTCCGCTACATCGTGACGAATCAAACGGACGACTTGTAAATCCTCGACCGTCAAATCAATTAACTGAAGTTGTTGCGTAAATGCTGCCCCCGCTTCTAAACGAACATGTTCGCGTTCCTGTTGCATCCGTTCTGAGAACGTCATCCCTTGTTGTTTCGACCACCATTTCACACTATCAATCTCCTTTTTCAATCATCTCATCTTGTATAACGGCTTCGTGCTGCTAAAGATGAAGCGTTTTCCTTTGAATTCCCAAAACGAAAGGCTTTTCTTCCAAAAGAGTGACTAATAGGGGTAGATATTAAAAAAAACAACCCGTCAGTGACGGATTGTCTGATACTTTAGGGAAGGGTTCGTTGCAAAAGCCAATGATCGAGACGATGCAATTGTGACGTAAACCCTTCTTTCATTCCCATCTCAAGGACTTGTTTTACGGCTTCCTCGGTCTTAAAGTCAGACCGGAACACCACACGGGTTTGATCACCGACTACTTCGAATATCGTCACATTTTCACTGCCCGGCAGTTCTTCGGAAATTGTACCTGACGCGTCCGAAAAATAGTCGGCGTGGGCGTAACGATGCGGCGCGTCGATCTGCCGGAAAATCGCTTTTCCCCATGACTCCATTCCGTAAAAATCGCCTTGTGCGGGATCCTTGCAACGCATGCAGTAATGCCAGATACCGCCTTCAACAAAGTCGAATGTCGTAATTTCCGTCTCCCAGCCTTCTGGTCCCCACCAGGCTTCGAGTTGTTCTTTTTGCGTAAACGCGGCGAACACCATCTCGCGCGGGGCGGCAAATGTCCATTCCATTTGTAAGACGGAACCATCCACGGTCGTTTTTAATTTATCCTCCATCTTTATTCACTCCTTCTGAATCGACTGATTTCTGCTGCTGTTCCAAGTACGCTTCAAGCCGGACCATCCGACTGACCATCTGCTGTTCAAACGATTGACTCCACGCAGTAATGCCTTGAAATACTTCCGTCCGTAAATGATAGATCCGGCGGTTCGCGACCGGCTCCATCCAGACAATGTCCGCTTCGAGCAAAACCTTTAAGTGTTTCGATGTCTGTGGTTGATTCAACTGCAGTTGCACCGCAATCTCACCGACCGGTAACGGACCCGTCTTCAACAGTTCAACGATCTTCAATCGATTGGCATCGGATAAAGCAAATAACGTTCGTGCAAGCCCATCTGACATGATTTCCACCTCTTCTGTATCTATATACCCTTTAAGGAATATTCCAAACAAGGAATATATAAAATTGAGCGGAAAAGTTGTCTTTTCGAGCTGACGTACAGTATCGTCAAGGCAGAACAACATGTAGAGAGAGTGAATTCTGATGAAAACCGAATGGCTTGAAGCCTTTCATGTCACGGCGGAAACAGCCAGCCTGACGAAAGCGAGCGAGTTGCTGCACATGACGCAACCTGCGCTCAGTAAACAAATCAAAAATCTTGAACAAGCCGTCGGAACTGCCCTGTTCACCCGGACGACGAGTGGCGTCTCCTTGACCCCGGCAGGAGAAATCATGTTCAAAGAAGGACAGCGGATCATCGAACAGC
Organism: Exiguobacterium sp. S22-S28; assembly: GCF_043359615.1. NCBI lineage: Bacteria > Bacillati > Bacillota > Bacilli > Caryophanales > Exiguobacterium > Exiguobacterium sp. S22-S28. Next base: position 3,160 of record NZ_JBHFFC010000027.1, read on the forward strand.
TCGACGAGATGCAACGGCAAATTGATCAATTGCAGGGTCAGACGTCGTTTACCCTCGGTTCCTGGCCGAGTGTCGCCATGTCTTACCTGCCGCAACACTTCGCCAACCATCCATCGGTGGACGGTCCGGAACTCAAGATCAAGACGGCCCATACGTACATCGAGCTGATGGCCGGGCTGGAGCAGCATCAGTACGATGCCGTGTTGCTCGATGACCGGCAGATTGACCATCCGTATCCGTCGACGCACCTGTATACGGAACCGTTTTTACTGTACTTCCACGAAGCCGACGAGCGGTTTGAAGGCTGTGTCGACGTCCGCTTTGATCAGATTGAAGCTTCGTCATTCCTGTCGTTGCCAATCGACTGTGACTCGACGAACATCTTAAAGGCGGCTTTCGCTGAGCGTAGCGCGACCTATACCATCGCGTCAGAAATGGAATTTGGCTCAAGCGTCCTCGGCTTCATCCGGGCAAAACTCGGGATTGCGATTTTACCGGCCATCTTCCAGGATGGTCTTCCTCCGGAAATCCGGACCCTGCCGATCACCGGCTTCGACGTGACACGCGAATTGTCTCTCGTGACGCGGGATGCGGAACACCATCAGACGTTACTCCGCCTGATTGGTCATCCCCGCAACCGTTGATCCAGTCGAATTCGAAGTGTATCGATATCGGCACGATCGAGTACCTGCTCGTCGATTTCACCGTATCGGACAACATGATACAGCATCGGATCAATCGTCAACCCAATCCGGTCATGCCAGTCCTTGAGGGTTTCTTCCGGGCGGCGCTTTGAGACGTCAGGCAATTGCCGGTCAAACGACAACATCAAGTGACGAACTTCGGACGCGGAGTCCGTTTGTTTTGCTTGCGGACGCCAGATAGATGGAACCGGGACCGTTCGTAAAACCTGCGAATCCCCTTCTTCCGTTGGATCAAGCGTCTGTTTACGCCAGCGGTATCTGGATAACCGGCGAAAAACAAAAACGGATAATCCGGCTGCGACCAGTGCTCCGATCGGTACCAGTATATCGGGCAGGAACAAGGAGGTTCCTTTGATCATTGGACCGCTCGGAAAATATTTAACTTTAATCGTCGCCGCCTTCAGTCCTTTACGCGGTTCGATCTGGTAATTGAATTCATAATCCGCCGGTTTATAGATGTATGTCTTATAAACATAACGTTCAAAAGCGACCAGCGATGCAGCCAGTACCAAAACAGAAAAAAGCATGAGCCCGAGCTTCCGTTGCATATCGCCCCTCCTTTTTTACCAAATAATAACATAATGTATCTTCATCCATCAGCATTTTTCTTTCTTTTCAGTCAATTTCAGCGTACAGTGAAACTACACTATCAGATGGGATGTGATCGTATGTATTTACCTTCTTTTCGGCTGGATCAAAAAACCGTTCTCGTGACCGGTGCCGGACGCGGAATTGGTCGCGCTCTCGCCATCGGGATGGCGGAAGCCGGCGCGGATGTCCTGCTTGTTGCCCGGACCGAATCCGACTTACAGGAAACAGCGAAACAAATCGAACAGCTCGGACAACGTGCCTTTGTTTTGACGTGTGACGTGACGGACCGGACGCAGGTCCAAGCGACGGTGGACCGTGCCTATACATATGTCGACCGGATCGATGTGCTCGTCAATAACGCCGGGATGAACATCCGCTCGAAAGCACTTGATGTCACGGATGATGAGTGGGAAACGATTCAACAGACGAACTTAAAGTCTGCCTTCCTGTTTTCGCAGGAAATCGGCCGCCGGATGCAGGACACAGGTGGCAGTATCCTCAACATCGCTTCGGTCGCGGGACATGTCGCGCTGCGGACCGGCGTTGTCTACGCGACGACAAAAGCAGCTTTGATTCAGATGACAAAAGTCCTCGCGCTTGAATGGGGTCCAAAAAACATTCGTGTCAATGCGATTGGTCCGTGGTATTTCAAAACGCCGCTGACGGAACCGTTACTCGCTGATCCCGCTTATTTACAGGATATCGTTGATGTGACACCGCTCGGACGGGTCGGTGAACTGACGGAACTCGTCGGACCGGCTGTCTTTCTCGCGTCGGATGCCGGAACATACGTCACCGGACAAACGTTATTCGTGGACGGCGGGATGACGATTAAAGGCTTTTAAGGCGAGACAAAAAGGACTTCCGATCTTGATCGAAAGTCTCTTTTTTCTGTCATTTCCTATTTTAAAGTAAGGTGGGAAATGTGTATGTCTTCATTAAAAGGTAAAATTGCTGTTGTCACCGGTGCTTCACGGGGTGCCGGTCGCGGCATTGCTTACGAACTCGGACGAGCCGGAGCAACCGTTTACGTCACCGGACGCAGTACGCAGGAAGGCTCCACCGACGATCGTCCGGAAACGATTGAACAGACGGCATCAGGTGTCACGGCTCGCGGCGGCAACGGAATTGCGGTCCGCTGTGACCATACGGATCCGGATGATATTAACCGGTTGGTTCAACAGATTCACGATCAGCACGGTCGGATTGATCTGCTCGTCAACAGTGTGTTCGGTGGTTCGGAAGCCTCGCTTCCTCCCGGACAGGGCAAACGGTTTTGGGAACGTCCCCCGGAACACTGGGACGCGATGATGGTCGCCGGACCAAAAGCCTATTTGTTGACGACACGGGCGGCTGTTCCGTTGCTTCAACAAAGTCCGGCTGCATTGATCGTCAATTTGACGTCGTTCAGTCCGAATCAAATGGCCGGCAACTTGTATTACGATTTGGCGATGCAGTCAATCAACCGGATGACGTGTGTGATGGGTCAAAAATTTCGAACGTCTCGCGTCACTTCGATTGCGCTCTGTCCCGGCTTTATGCGGACGGAACGGGTCGTCGACGCAGGATTCAGCAGTGATGCAACCGAGACCACCGCTTACGTCGGACGAGCTGTCGTCGCCCTGGCCCAGGATCCGGATATTCTGCAACGGACCGGGCAAGCTTTGTTCGTGTCGGACCTTGCACGCGACTACGGCTTCACGGATCAGGACGGGACGCAACCGGTATTGTTTCATGTAGAAACAAAATAAAAAAACAAGGTGGGAGTCGAGATGCCTCTTACATATATTTATAATTTGATTCACAAAGCTCTTGATCATTACGGTCTTATTTTTCAATCACTCAAAGTCGATTCCGACACTCTAACGACGTATGGTCAGCATGGTGATTTCCACTACAAAATCCTGGTCGATGAACGTCCGTATTCGATTCGTCTGTTACCAGAACAGCGTTATGCCAATTCTGATTTGTCTCAATCTACATCGGATATCCTTGCCCAACAGTTGCGATACACTGATTATTTGCGGGCACATGGTATTCCGTTCATGGAGCGTGTGAAGTTGGAACCAGATGCTCTTTTTACGACCATCACCGATTCAAATGGACAAAAGTGGACATGTTGTCTGTTTCACTGGATGGACGGACAACATGTGACGGCAAATACAGTACATACGGCCGCTCGGATGGGCACGTTAGCCCGTCGATTGCATGATGTCTCACTTCATCAAGAGGAAATCCGGTTTCCGTTCATTGACCATACGGTTGCCTATCAGCGTTGGCTCGACGATTTACAACGGCTTTCCATCTCACGGATGCCGGAACCGGTCCGAAGTTCCTTGCAAGAGTATCTGAATTTGGCACAACAACATCTCGACACCGCAAGACACCACAAATCTTCTTCCATTCAACCGGTCATCTCGACGGATTTAAATTCGCTCAACATCTTATGGAATCAAGATCAACAAATCATTGGAATCGTTGATCATGAACATATCGGCGTAACCGACCGTGTGCAGGATTTGGCCTGGCTGATCAAATGGTATGCCCGGACTGAAGGGATTGACTCGCATGACGTGTCCGGCCGTTTAGCGAAAATCTTACTTGCCCACTACAACTCTCCGACCGTCCTCGTACCGAAAGAGGATCCGCGACTGGCTTCGTTGCTGTGGCTCTCGGGCTGCTTCAATCTGCATTTCATTGAACGGACAAAACATTTGTTGCAGGAAGCCGGGCAACATCCGGAACAGTATAATCCGCTGCAGCTTCATTTGGAGACATACCATCTTCGGGGCGAGCGATTGACCGGTCTGCTTATCTAAAAAAAGAAACAAGTCGCAGGACTTGTTTCTTTACAACACACGGAACGGACTTAGGCTGTCGGATCTTTTTAAGCGGTACTCAGCAATCTTTTTAAACTTACTGTTCAACGTCATGACCCGGTAGTCATCTGTTTTCGTAGTTAGTTCAAGGACATGGTATGTTTTCGTCTTGGCGTCATACGTGTAGTCAATCAAATCATGATCATTGTCATATAGGAGACGGGCTTGTTTTGTGCGATGGTTGATTTCAAACATGCAGTCCATATTAAAAATCAGTTCGGTTCCTCTTGAAAGCATTTGTGTTTTCTCTACTCCGCCTTTTACGTACTGGTTCGATGTCATCATTTTCGTGCTACGTTGTTTCTTCGTGTCATAAGACAGGATAGTCAATTTATTATCATTTTTCAGAGAAGTACCATAAATCTTCAGCTGTGAACCGTTCTGTCGTATATGATCAGCATGAATTAACTGTTTGAAGGTTTCCTGGTGGAGAGACTTGAATGATGTTGTATCAAAAGTATGTAGTTTGATGGAGTAATCGATTCCTTTCATATGATCTGCCAGGACATATAATTTGTCACCAGTCACAATCAGGTCTCTTCCAAATCCGGTATAGCGTTTCGTCGCACCGATTTTCTTGAAATCCAATGTGTATTTCGAAAGTGAAAATTGATTAATCGCCGATAAACTCATTGCGTAATAGACATTTTTGTATTTTTTAATCCGCATCGGTCCCAGTTCGACCTGCTTGATTACTTTCTTGCTGTTCTTCAGATCGATGACACGGTCGCCGAAAGAGCTGTACAGTAATCCGTCATGCAGACGATCGACGCCACCTAATGTATAACGCACTGTCTCAATCCGTTTGCCCCCGATATAGGTCTCGAACGTTGTTAACGGTTGCCGATAGCTTGTTGATACGATTTGATATGTATCTTGTTGCGCTGATACCTGATGATTAAATCCAATTGAAGAACTGACAATCGTTGCTGCAAGCAGCAGCTTATAACCTGTCTGTATATTCTTGAACTCCTTTTTTTCAAAGCAGTATTGAGAATAAATTTCTCTATATAAATAATACCCATTTAATGTCACGTAGAAAGCCGCGAATCATTAAATGGGTCAATTCGTTTTTCATTAATCAGATCATTTTGTGACGACCGGGCGCATCGGATCAAAAACAGTTTTCGCATCAAAAAAAGGATCCAAAACGTTGGTCTTCCCGGCAATCGCTTGGCGGAGACGGATCCCGTCGACATTGATCCGCGCCTGTCGGTAATAGTCTTTCCCCGCCTGCTTCCAGGCATGCTGCGAGGCATCCACATTATAAAAATAGCGGAATCCTTTTTGCGTCAAGTACCGGTATTTGTCGCCGCTGTATCCATGCCAGTCCTGAATGTCACTGCCGTACGGATATATCAACTGACGGGTCGACCCGATCAGTGGCATGACGTCGCGGTTGTAACGGTCCGTATCCGCTTGAATGGTCGCCAGACTGACTTTACCGACTGAGATATGACCGTACGTGTGACTCGCAAACTGCCAACCGTCTTTTTTGAGCGCGGTTGCCGTTACTTTCGCTGCTTGACGCGCCCGTTCGACTTTGGCTGACTTGCCGTACTGGGCATACGATGACCGGTAACCGAGGACACCGTTGTATCCGGTGATGCCGAGCACTCCTTTGGCGCCGCGATACGAAAAATCGGGATGTTGCGCAACAAACTGATCGACGACCGGAACGAGATCGTAGGCCCCATCTGCTTTACCGGTCATCGTGTTTGTGATCTGTCCGTTGTGTTCTCGTAATGTCGTCGCAAATCCGTCACCCGTCATGTATTCATAGTAATTGACGTCATCTTGCGACAGGACGAGCGGATGCTTGCCCTTCGGAAACGCGAGTGCCGTCTCTGTCATCCGTCCGTCTTTCCACATTGCAAGATCTGTTGGTCGGACAAGGACGTAGTTCCGCTTATACAGTCCACTCAGAATTCGTTTAAATTCGCCGAGCGTCACCATGTAATCGTCATAGCCCTGCTCTTTCCGGTCTCCGTCAAAGGCATGCTTCGGCTCTGCAATCAACGAATGGAAAAACAGATGCGGCACGGCGGTTCCGGCTTTGATCGGAACGAGCTTTGCTTGTTTCGCCACGTATTCTGCCCGCTTTTGTTTCGCTTCCGCCGTCTGTAGCCGGTCAACAATCCGAATCGCCCGCCCGTAATCATACTGCGCGGCAATGCCGTCCGCCCGTTTCAGTTCCTGCTCTATGTAGGCTTCATCCGTCGCTTGCCGTTTTTTGGTCTGTTCCGTTCCCGTCTGCTTCGGTTTCGGAACCGGTTTTATGACGTCCTGCCCACACCCGCTGATCAATAAAACACTTACTACGCTTATTCCAACCCATCTGCTGTTCATTGAAACCACACTCCTTCTTATACGACTGAACACTAATACCACTTCCTTTCTTATTCCCGATTATTCAGCTGATTAACTATTTTGTCGGGGCATTCCATTTCGTTATGCCCCCCATCCAAAGCGGAAGTACACAAACCGGTCCGATGGGTGTTTAATAAGGGACGTAATGAAAACACACGGAGGTGCAACACATGATTGAACAAAACGTAATCAATGGAGTTTGGTATAACACAGAAGAAACGATTCCCGTCTTTAACCCGGCAACAAAAGAATTACTCGGACACGTCCCAAGCAGCACAGCTGACGATGCAGCACGTGCCGTCGATGCGGCAAGTACAGCTTTCGTTGACTGGTCACAGCGGACAGCCGATGACCGCGCTGATAAAATTGATGCCTGGTACCGGTTGATTCAGGAACACCGGGATGAACTGGCGGACATCATGACACGCGAACAAGGGAAACCGTTCGTCGAAGCACGCGGGGAAATCGACTACGGCAATCAATATGTCCGGTGGTACGCAGAAGAAGCGCGCCGGATTTACGGGGAAACGATTCCGGCATCTGTTCCCGGAAAACGGCTCTTCGTCGAAAAAGAACCGGTTGGTGTCGTTGCGGCAATCACACCATGGAACTTCCCGGCGGCGATGATTACACGGAAACTCGCGCCGGCCCTCGCTGCCGGCTGTACCGTCGTGCTGAAACCATCGGAAGAAACACCCTATACGGCACTTCGTCTCGTCGAACTTGCGATCGAAGCCGGTATTCCAGCTGGCGCAATCAACGTCTTGACGGGTGACGCGGCAACGATCAGCGGTGTCTGGCAAGCGGATTCGCGTGTTCGTAAAATCACCTTTACCGGCTCAACAGCTGTCGGTAAATTGATCATGCGACAAGCAGCGGATACGATGAAAAAACTGTCACTTGAACTCGGTGGACATGCCCCGTTCATCGTCACGGAAAATGCGGATCTCGATAAAGCCGTCCAAGGCGCCATCCGCTCGAAATTCCGCAACGGCGGACAAGCGTGTGTCGCAACGAACCGCTTTTATGTTCAGGCATCGGTTCTTGATGCCTTCACTGAAAAATTCGTCGCCGAAGTCAACCGTTTGAAAGTCGGCAACGGACTCGACGCGGATTCGACGATTGGACCGTTGATCAATGCGAAAGCTGTCGCCAAAGTTAAAGCACACATTGACGACGCCGTCGCAAAAGGTGCAACGATTTTAACAGGCGGAACGATTGACGACTCTGTCGGTTACTTCGTTACACCAACCGTGCTCGGTAATGTCACGGAAGATATGATCTGCATGCAGGAAGAAACGTTTGGTCCGCTCGCTCCGATCTCTGTCTTCGAAACACTCGACGAAGTCATCGAACGCGCGAACAACACACCATACGGTTTAGCGGCATATGCGTTCTCGGAAAAAATTGACGAAGCGCTTCAACTCGGTAAAAAACTCGAGTACGGCATCGTCGGCTTGAACGACGGTGCACCATCGGCTGCCCAAGCACCATTCGGCGGTTATAAAGAAAGTGGACTCGGCCGTGAAGGCGGCGTCTACGGCATCGAGGATTACCTCGAAGTCAAATACTTGTCACTCGGTTAATCACAAACAGCCCCTGTCCATTGGACAAGGGCTGCTTTTTCGTTTACTCGACGTATTCGTAGAGGACGACACTCTCAATATAGTGAATGAATCGGCGCAATTCTTTTTCTTCCTCGCCGGACAAATCGCCTTCGTTTGACATCGAAGCGATTTCTTGACGCTGGACTTCGATTGCCCGCAAACAGAGTTCTTCTTTTTGTTGATCGACGTCGGCTTTCCCGCCGACCGGTGACGACCAACGGGTATGCTTGAAGCGTAACCGTTTGTAGAATTCGAGCACGCTTTGCACGACATCGACCGGATAATCGCCGCGGCATCCTTCGAGTCGGGCGATGACTTCACCCATGACCTGTTCGTACAGTTCATGCTCGACTTGCGTCAGCCGGATCAACTGGTCGGATGACATGTTCGACCGTCTCCGTTTCCAAAGGATCTTCCGGATCGGTTGTGTCAGCCGGAAACGTGCCTCTTTGTCAATCGCTTCGCGTCGATTGTCGATTGACCGGAAAACTTCTTTTTTCAACTGGTCCGGTGTCTCATGATCGGCAAGGAACTGTTTCGTGAAGTCACGTTCCCACTGGACTGCTTCGAGACGCAGTTTTTTCAGTTGTTCATTGAAATGAGTCAATTCTTCTTCACTTTTCTCCTGTGCCCGTAACAGACGTAACATGACATGGTATTCGTTCAACAAATCAAAGGCGACGGTCGAGTTTTCTTCGTTGACGACCTGCTTGATTTCCGTGATGGCGCGAGTCACCATCCGTTGTTTAAACGAATTCAGATCCAGTTCCGGTTGGGCATCTGCCTCCCCGCGGTTGAGCAGCGGCAAGAGGACTGTCGCCAGAACGAGTGTGAAGATGATGACGCCGGCCGCAAGGAAAATGATCAGCGACCGTTCCGGGAACGCTTGTCCCGAGTTGGTCAAAAACGGTAACGACAAGACCCCGACCATCGTGATCGTTCCGCGGACGCCGACGAGTGTCGTGATGACATCCTGTTTAAAGGACGGTTTTTGATGATCCGCTTTTTTCAGGAAACGGTGGTCGAACCAATTGAAGAACATCGTCCAAACCAGACGAATCAAGAGGATGACCCCACCGATTTCAATGACAAACAACATCAAGCGCCAGTTGTTGATTGCGTCATCGGCAAAGATTTCCCGCGTCGCTTCCGGTAATGTCAAACCGAGCAACAAGAAGATGATCCCGTTTAAGATGTAGGCAATCATCGTCCAGATGTTGTCGGTCAACGTCTGCTCCTGGGCAAAAAACGTTTCTGTCCGTTCCTTGATCAAGGCGTGGAGAATCCCGCCCGTAACGACGGCGATGACACCGGAGGCATGCAAGACTTCTTCTGCGACGAAGAAGATGATGAACGGCGTCAAAATTTGCAACAAGGCATAAAAGACGACATCTTCAATCCCTGTCCGGCGTAATTTCATTTTCAACCAGTTCATTGCGATACTGATTGCCAGACCCACGACGGCTCCGACGGCGAACATGTAGATGAATTCCGTCGTCGCTTGTTGAATCGAAAAGTAACCGGTGACGACCGCTGCGACCGCATAGCTGAAGGCGACCAGTCCCGACGCGTCATTGATCAACGACTCTCCGCGGACTAAGTTGAGAATCTGTTCCGGTATCTGGACCCGTTTCGCAATCCCGTTGACGGCAATCGGATCGGTCGGCGAAAGAATCGCCGCAAGCGCAAAGGCTGCCGCGAGTGGAATCACCGGTACAAGCCAGTTGATGAAATAACCGCCGATGATCGTCGTCAGCAACACGAGGACGATTGCATTTCCGAAAATCGCAGCCCGCATCTTCCAAAGTTCTTCGCGCGGGAAATGTGAACTGTCGTTATAAAGGAGCGGTGCAATGAATAACAGCAGGAACCATTCCGATTCGACTTCAATCTTCAGCCCGCTGATTAACAACGCGGCAATCGTTCCGACGAGAATTTGAATCAAGGCGGTCGGGATGAAGCGAATGTAATGCCCGAGTACTTGCGTCAAGATGATTAAGGCAAGCATTAATAAAATCAGTGATAACGTTTCCATAGAAAACCCCTTCCATTCTTTCACTGTTTCTCTGGTTATATCGTAACATAATTTCTCACTGACTTAGGGGATTCTCCCCTTTTCAGTCGTCATATGCCGCAAGCAACGCGCGCGCTTGGTTTTGAAGATCGTCGATCAGTGACGTTGGTTCCAGCACCTTGATCTCCCGACCGAGCCCAAACAATTGCCGGCCGAGAAACGGTAATTCAGAAATGGGGACGGACCATGTGCGTTGTTCGTTCAGCGGCAGGATTCCTTCGAGCAACCGTTCTCCGAGCGTTGTCAATTCCAAGCGGACCGTCACCTGTTCCCCTGCCTGTCCGTGTTGGTCGGCCTCTTCGAACGTCATCCGGTCTGATGGGAGGGTCGTCTGTTGCACCTGCTCCACCCGGTCGACCCGGTACTGGCGCAGTCCACGGTCTGTCTGCGCGAGCAGATACCAGCGGTTGCGCTCAAACGTCAGACCGATCGGATCGATTAGAATTGTCCGTTGACCGCTTGTCGTCTGGTACGTGATTTCGCCTTTGACTTCCGCTTCCATCAAACGCAGCAAGTCACGCGTCAAGGGAGACGGTGGTGTATCCGGTCGTGCAAAGCGAACCCGTCCTTTCAAGCGGTCCATCTTGGCTTCGAGATCGGACGGCAGTTCATGCAAATACCACTCGGCAAGATTGCCCCGCAACGCACCAAACGGCAAGTCAGGAATCTGTCCGACCCAGTCGAGCATCAAAAACAGCGTGATGGCTTCCTGTTCCCGTAAGGCAAGCGGCGGCAACAACCGGTTCGGCAGGACACGGTACCCGCCGGCCGCTCCCCGTTCACTGTAAATCGGGTACCCGTTCGCTTCGAGTTCAAGCAAATCACGCTGGATCGTCCGCAAGGAAACTCCGCAGGCGTCCGCCAGTTCCCGTGCCGTCAGCAGTTGCTGCCGGTTCAGCAGACGCATGACTTTTAAATGACGACTTTTCATAAAAAATCCCCTCTTTAATTACGACATCTTTTGTCATGATTATACCGTAGACTAAGTATAGAACAAACAACAGGAGGAGTTACGATGACAAAAACCGTTTTATACATCGCCTGCAGTCTCGATGGAAAAATCGCCCGCTCAAACGATTCGCTCGATTGGCTGTTTGCCGTCGAAGGGGACGGTGACAACGGCTACGCGACGTTCATGGAGGATGTCGGAGCTGTCATCATGGGTCGGAAGACGTTTGATGAAGTGTTGATCCTCAGCGAGGACTACCCCTATCCCGAAATCGACAACTATGTCTTGACCCGGCAACACGGTAAACAGTCGGAACACGCAATATACACGAATGAACCACTCGATGCCCTAATCAACCGGATTGGTCCGACGATTGACGGTAAGATTTGGCTCGTCGGCGGCGGCGAACTGATTCAAGAAGCCTTACGCTTGCAACGGATTGATCAGATGGAACTGGCGATCGCCCCGGTCGTCCTCGGCAGCGGAATTCCGCTGTTTCCGGAAGGGACGCTTGAGACCCGATTCCGTCTGACCGGTTGCCGTCCGTCCGGACAATTCATCATGGCAACGTATGACGTCTTGAAATGACCTGCCAGACAGAAAAAAACCTTTGAAACAATGCAGTTGATTCATGCATGTGTTCAAAGGTTTTTTCTTAAAACGGTATTTCATTTTATCCGATCAGCCATGATCGTCGGCAACCGACACAATGACATTGCCGTGTTTCTGTCCGGAATCGACGTAACGGTGAGCGGCGACGATCTCCTCAAGCGGATACACCGTATCGATGACCGCTTGGATTTTCCCCGCTTCAAACCACTCATTCAGCCGGGTTAAATCGTCCTTTAGCGCCCGGGCGACACCTTGTCCGGCGACTGAACGAAACGCTCCGTCCGCCTTGACATGCTGCCGGGCTGTCCGTTTCTCCACCTTGCCGGACGCATCAAACACCGCGTCATACGTTGTCAGTTCAGTGTCGTAACCATCTGTCGTATAGTCGACGACGACATCCGCGCCAAGCCGTTTGACCAATTGCGCATTCCGCCCGCTGCAGACGGCCGTCACATGAAGACCATATTGTTTCGCAATCTGGACGGCAATTGAACCGACGGCTCCGGACGCCCCGTAAATCAAGATCGTCTTCGCCTGCTCGAGGTTCAGTTTCCGGAAAAAATGCAGGACGGTCGTTCCGCCAAACGGAAGGCTGGCTGCTTCTGCAAAGCTTGCGTTGCGCGGCATCTGCTGGACACACTTGTTTTCCTTGATGCAGGCATATTCGGCATACCCGCCAAAACGCATTCCGGTCAGGGCGTAGACCCGATCGCCGACTTTAAAGTGCTGGACACGACTGCCAGTCGCGACGACTTCACCCGCTAAGACGACTCCTAAAATCGGTTGCCGCGGTGCGTTCCATCCGACGACGAGACGCATCGGGAGCTTTCCGGCTGCCGGGACGTCGAGCGCCCGCAGACGCCGGTCCCCGGAGTGCACGGCGGAAGCATGTACCTGAATCAGCAGATCAGATTCTTTCGGGACAGGCTGTTCGACTTCTTGTAACTTCAATACATCCGGCGGACCATAAGCAGTACAAATGACGGCTTTCATTTTATCCCTCCTCGTACAGATTGGTTACTTAAAGGAATACGACAGTGGAGCCCCGAAAGCCTGCTTGATGCGGGTCTGTTTTACCTGACACCTGCCAGCCATCATGCTTTTGGTTTTGTCTTTTTCGGTTTCGGTTCCGTCCATTTAAAGATCCCGTTCATGAAGTTATAAATCCGTTTGGATTCTTTCGTCATCAGTGGTCCGAGGATTGCCAAAATCAAGACGTACAAGGCGGAGAACGGCGACAGGATGTCCATCAGTCCACCAGCGATCCCTAGATTCGCGACGATTATTGAAAACTCACCACGGGAGACGATTGTCAGACCGATGTTCGATGACGCTTTGTGCGACAGTCCGGCTCTGCGTCCGGCAATCATTCCGGCGACATAGTTCCCGACAATCGTGATGACGACGGCACCAAGTGCGAGCCACACGGCATCGAGCAGCATCGTCGGATCAATGCTCAGTCCGAAGCTGAAGAAGAAGATCGCACCAAAGAAATCACGGAACGGAACGACAAGATGTTCAATCCGTTCTCCTTGATCCGTTTCCGAAAAGACGAGTCCGAGCAGTAAGGCACCGATCGCTTCCGCGACGTGAATCGTTTCCGAGAAACCGGCAACGAAGAACAGTGACGCAAAGACGACGATGATAAAGACTTCGTCCGAGGCGATTTTCAACATCCGATTCAGAAGTGGTGTCGCTTTGCGGGCGATGATGAAGAACAACAGCATATAGCCGAGGGCAATCAGAATCGAGGTTAACGAACCGAGTAACGTGGTTCCACCGCCAAGAAGGAGTCCTGATAAGACGGACAGGTAGACGGCGAGGAAGATATCTTCAAACATAATGATGCCGAGAATCAATTCCGTTTCCGTGTTCCCGGTCCGGCGCAAGTCGACCAGGACTTTCGCCACGATGGCACTGGATGAAATCGTGATGATTCCGGCGATGATCAACACTTCATATAATGGGAATCCGGCGATGAAGCCGTACAATAGACCACCGGTAAAGTTGATCGAGAGATAAATCGTTCCGCTCGTGACGATCGATTTACCCGACCGAATCAACTTGCCGATTGAAAATTCCAATCCGAGATAAAACAAGAGGAACAGGACGCCAATTCGTCCGAGAAAACTGATGAACTCTGCACTTTCAATGAACTTGAAGTCTAGTATCCCGATTGTCGGAGCGTGCGGCCCTACGATCATTCCTAAAATGATTAAAAACGGAATGATCGAAAAATTCAATTTATTCGCAAGCAATGCTGCGATCGCCACTAAGATAAGCGCGGTACCAACTTCAAATATTAAATGATCCATCTATTATCCGCCTCCTTCGATGGAGAATAGGGCTTTCGTGATATGGCGGATATGTTGACGTTCACCGGACAAGACGATCGTATCGCCTGCTTCAAGACGTGTATCCGGTCCCGGATTCAATGATTTTGATTTATCGTGTTTCAGAACAGCGATGATCGAGATGTCATACTGATTGCGAACATCCAGTTCACCGATCGTCCGGTTATTGACGGCGGAATCTTGCCCGATCTTGAACCATTCGATGACGAGATCGTCAAACGCCAGTTCAATTTTTTCGAGATCTTTCGGTTTGTACGCAAGGCCGCCTAAAATACCGGCCATCTGACGGGCTTCGGCGTCGTTAAACGTCACGCTCGAGATGCTCTCATCAAAATCGTCGTCGTCATAATGGTGCATTTCCCGGCGACCGTCGTCATGGACGATGACGACCACCTTGTCTCCTCGAGTTGTGATGCCTTCGAACTTCCGTCCGATTCCTGGTAAATCCACTTCGCGCATATCCATCTGTAGTTCCTCCTTTAAATTGGTCAATCGATTGGTTTATAGATGATGATTCGCTTTTTGGATGAGCGACTTGAACTTTTCGTCACTCAAGATATCTTGAAGGTCATGCAGCTGTTTTAAATCCGCTTTCGCCATGATGACAAACCCGTCTTCCTCGATGAATGCAACGCGATCTCCTTCCTCTACCTGTAACGCTTGTCTGATTTTTTTCGGGATCGTAATCTGTCCCTTGGACGTCAACTTGGATAGCTCCATTCCGAACTTCCTTCTTTCTTTTTCTGATTTTCCTTACTTCCTTACTTTTCTTATTTATAGCATAACATACGTCCAAATTAATTCCGAGTATTTTGCTTTGAATTAATCAAAAGAAAATTAAGATCTGTTTTCTAGCATTTTCTTAAGCACACAAAATATATGTATTATACTGAATGTATCTGCATGGAAAGGCGGGGTTGGATGTACCGTTGGAAATTAATTTATTTACAGGCGATCGTCATCACCAGCATCATCAGTCTATGCGGTTTGGCCGGAATTGCAATCTCCGTTTTGGCAACCGGTATTCAGTCCGGCTTTACGTTCGATTTATTGACGGATAAACCGGGTTACTTGATTTTATTCGCGGGTCTTTTGGCCTGGATTCCGACGACGATTGCGTTGCTCCACGGATTAAAAATCATTCGTGTCTTAAAAAATAATGCTTTGGCTCATACGGTCCTCGTCCCCTCTTTTCAAATCATTCAACGGTGTTTTAATGTCATCAGTATCATTACCATTGGTTTGTTTCCAGTCTTATTC
Source organism: Exiguobacterium sp. S22-S28 (assembly GCF_043359615.1). NCBI lineage: Bacteria > Bacillati > Bacillota > Bacilli > Caryophanales > Exiguobacterium > Exiguobacterium sp. S22-S28. Next base: position 18,560 of record NZ_JBHFFC010000027.1, read on the forward strand.
GTAATTGCTGATCAAGATGACGCACCCGGTATCGTCCCACTCGCATTTGTTTTGATTTTAATTCCCGTCACTTTGAGCGCCGTCAGTTCCGTTTTACAGACTCTTTTGAAAAAGTATCAGACCACCTTTCAAAAAGAACAGGATTGAACGCAAAATAAGAAGTGCATAATCAATCATACCTTCGTATAATTAATGGTAATAAATGGTTCGTAGGGGTGCAATGTCGGCCTCTTCACGAGCCTGCATGGTCTTGGTCAAAGTGTTGTACACATCCTGTTTATTTTAGCGGTCGTTTTTACAGGCGATGTGTTCCCGCTTCGGTTCAGTATCTTCGTTGAAGCCGTGCTTCTTGCCGGACTGAGTATCGTGCTGATCCATAGTATTTTGCGACCAGACAAGAGGCATTATTTTCAAGAAGACCAGACGACCGAATGGATTTCTTAATCCTTCCACTACATACAAAGGACGTGCATACATGAAAGTTTTAATCGGACAGCCGAAACAGGAAACACAACTCGAACAATTACGATATGAGATTGCTGCTCATGCTGACATCGATCTGCTGTTGTATCCGGAAGGCTATTGCCGACACACGGATCTTGAGACGCTTTGTCAACTCGCCAAACAGTATGCGACCATCATCGTCACCGGTTACCGGGACGCGGACCGGTTGGATCGAGCACTTGTCATCAATGAACAGGGAGATGTCCGGCTCGATCGGGCCAAGACACCGGAAGCCGGTCCGCTCTATACACCGTCGACTGCCGTCATTGACGGACAATCGGTCGGTTATCTCCTCTGCCGCGAGGTTTTTCTCGGACATGATGGTCTGAAGAATGACACGGTTGATATTATTTTTAATCCGATCGGCGTCGGAATGTTCAGCGAAGAACAATATACGGAATGGTCGGGGGAAGCTCAAAAAGTCAGTTGCCAGCAATCGGCGCTGTTTATCGGAACGAGCCACGCCGACGGGTCTTATCGAAACTGTGGATTCTCAATTCCGACGGCATTTGCGTTTGACGAAACCGGTGAAGCAATCTTCCTCTCAAAAGATGATCCGCGGACACGGATTCTTGATACGGTGACGCATACGGTCGAATTCGTAGATGCTTCATCCGTTGAACAGACGATTTAATTAAAATAAGCTCTCCAAACCATTAAATCGGTTAGGAGAGCTTATTTCCATCTGTAGTCAACCGTTGAAAGGCTTCATGATTGTCGTTACACTGTACTCGTTTACGTACAGTTTATGACTTAACTCTTCAATCCAGTTGCGGGTACTCATTTGATATGTTCCGCTTCTATCTTGATATACAAGGCTTTTCAGATTAATAATAATCGGATCTGAGGTTTCGATAATTCGTGTTACTCCATGACTCAAATCATGTTGATTTGAAAAATAGGCGAGCTCCACGCTGTCCCCGTCTTCTAAATACGTTTTAATATAATGTATGAATTGGTTGTGCTGAATCGTTGAAATCTCATAAATATATGGTAAAGAGAATACTTTTTTAAGTGAGTTTCTCCATTCGGGAAAAGTAACTTCACTTACCCAAAATTCGTTGATTTCCTCATTCGTCTGATGCAGTGGACTTTCAGACTCTAACGTATCGCGCATAATAATGAATGGTTTCGATGACGCCAAGAAAGTAATTTCTGACATATCTTTTCTCCCTTTATCCGTTATACCATCTATCATTCGAAACAAACCTATTTTACTGGTGTTGTTTCTTCTGTTGTGTCGACTCTTGACGCAATACGGCGTATTCGTCACGTAAGATCGAATACATCTTGACGTCATGGAATGCTTCTTTGATAAAGATCAACCGGCGCAACGTTCCCTCGTACGTCATGCCGACTTTTTCCATCACCCGGGCAGAACCGATATTCGCCTCCATGCACCGTGCTTGGATCCGCTCGAGCTTGAGTTCCTCAAAACCGAATGTCATGACGCATTCGACCGCTTCCGTGACGATGGCTTTACCCCAGAACTGACGTGATAACGCATAACCGAGCTCTGCTTGTTTATTCTCATCCAGCAACAGATGAATGAAATCGATTGTCCCGATCATCTTGCCGGTTTCCTTCCATTCGATCGCCCACGGTGCTTCTTTTCCCTGCGCGTAGTTCGACAGGACGTAGTTCAAAAACTGTTCCGCCTGTTCGATCGTCTGATTGGCATTCCAGGTCACATAACGGGCGGTTTCCTCGTCTTGTGTATATTCAAATAAGTCATCGCGATCACTTGCTTGAAGCGGCCGCAGGATCAATCGTTTGGTCTCAAGGACCGGTAAGTGCTGATAAAATTCCGTTGTCGTCATGTCAGTTCCCCCGTTTCTTTTTACCATTATACGGAAAAAATATCGGGAATGCGATATAGTGAAGACAGAATCTTTTAGGGAGTGTTTTGAAATGATCCGAAAATGCACAGCCTGTCAATCGGATATGGTTGAAGATTGTGAAGTCCATGTCAAAGGAGCCATGTATGGCTTAAAAATTAAAATACCAGGATGGCTGTTCAGCAAAGCATCAGCTGAAGCAAAAGCTGCTGTCTGCCCCCGTTGCGGTCATGTTGAGCTGTATGTCGAAAATCCCGGTGACTTCCTCATATCTTAAAGGAGATGAACTATGCCAACTACAACCCGCATCGTCAGTCTCATTACGCTGATTTCAATTTTGCTGCTTCTTTTATGGAACACAGGAACCATTTATCCGACACTATTCGTAATCGGATTTATTCCTCTTGCCTGTGCCATGTTATTTATCGGCATCTTCGAACTGAGACAAGTACTTAAGTCATAACGAGGTGAAAAAAATGAGCAAACACCATCTATCAAGTATCCGCTTGTTGGTTATTATCACGATTACTACTCTTGTCTGTGTCTATGGCTTTGATATGGAGCTCGGATACGGCATCGTCATCATTCCGGTCACGGTCGGCTACACGATTTACTTGAACTTCAAAGCAGCTCAAGCCGAAAAAATCGAGTCCGAACAGAACTAGGAGGCGGTACATATGCATCTGCAAGTCACAACCCTGACATTCGATCAGGCAACGGCAATCCTGCACTGGACCTATCCATCCCCCCATGACTTTTACAATATGGAAGTGTCGGACGAAGCGTATGCCGATTTACTCGACGGTTCCTATCAGGCGGTAGTCGATCAGGAGCAACTGGTCGGCTTCTTCTGTACCGGTCGATCCGCTCAAGTACCATCCGGTCGTCCGCTCGGACTGTATGCTGATGATTATTTGGATATCGGACTCGGCCGCCATCCAGAACTGACCGGGCAAGGAACTGGTTTTACCTTTTGTTCGTTTGTCCTCGATACCGCCAAATCCCAGACTTCCTTACCCCTTCGTTTGACGGTCGCTTCGTTTAACGAACGGGCGATTCACCTGTACGAACAGCTTGGATTTCGGCGTCAATCAACTTTCCCGACGGCTCATGCCACCTTTCTCGTCATGACGAAATTTCATACGTAAAACGCCATTCCGGTTTTATGCCGGAATGGCGTTTTTTGTTACTGCCGTTGTTTGTTCTTTACCGTTTCCACCGTTTGAAAGACATTCGAATACATGGCGGTAATGTGTCCCTTCGTTTTGACATCGTTGTATAGACCGTATGTCCAAAACGAAGTGGTTTTCCCGTTCAGATAACCTGCCGCATAGTCTGTCGATGCACCACCTGTTTTCTGATAAGGAATCCAATCTGCAATGAACGGTAACGCACCTTTGTTCGTTCCGATGAAAAATGTTGGAATTCTCATCTTCAGATAGATGTCAGCATACTCCCCTTGATCCGCTTCCAGTAACTTGTTTGGCATGATCATGACAGCATCGAACGTTGAAGCGATTTGCTTGCGATTCTTTAATTCACCGAACGAAATCTTCGTTAGACGGACGTTATCTTCCCGGACTTTCGGTGCCTTCCCGATATAGGCAATGTTCAACGGTTCGCCCGTATAATGAGGTAAGTTTGGCTCGTTTGGTTGTCCGATCCCACACCCACCGAGCATGAGGGTCAGCGGAATCGAACAAAGAAGTCGTATTTTCATTACGTCACTCCTTCATATAAATACTTTAAGATAATCGTCAAAAATCCGTGTCATGACTTTTGGTGTGTTTTCGATGTAGACATTGATCTGTTTCTGGTTCGACTGGAGCGGATCAAGATCCGTCTCATCCGTCGGAACGTCCGAAATCCCCTTGATGATAATGCATTCGACTTCATTTTTCCGACAGATGTAGGCGATGGTCCCGGCTTCCGTATCAGCAACCGTGATGCCGTTCTCCTGCAGTTCCAGATAATCGCGCCACATGACGACGGCGCGGTCCGCCGTTCCAATCGTCCCGGTCCGACAATCAATGCCGTATTTCGCGACATCGATTTCAACGATGAACGACGGTTTCAGCAACGGTTCGACTTCTTTCACCGTACAGTCATATTGAACGGCGCGATTCGGAATAATGATGTCGAGTACGTCAAACCGTTCATCGATGCCGGCGCACGTTCCGACGACGAGCACTTTCGAGATCGGAAAATGCGACAGCATGTACTGATTACCACCGACACCATTCACTTTCCGGACACCGGTGCTGTAAAAAACGACAGGTTTCCCGTTGATTGTCCGGCAAAAGTATTCTCCGTACGGGTACATAATCCGTTCCGTTTCTTGTACATGAAAGTAATCCAGCGTCGCCTCAAATTCCCATACCGTCGCGATGCTGACGCCCACCATCAAGCGATTCTTGGCAACCGTCTCCGAACTCAATCCCATTTTTCCTCTTCATCCATCCAAATCTGCCGCTTCAAATCAAACGTTTCTCCTTCGTCGTGGACATTAAAATAGGCTGGTAGTTGAACCTGCTCTCCACCTGCTTGTTGCCAACACGTGCTGAACCAATCCGTAAAGAGTTGTCGTTCCTGCTCAATCAAGATTTCTTCGTTTTCCTCGTGGAATACATCAAAGTCATCCGATGACTTTCGAGTAACGTGATAATACACCGCCTCGTCGAGCACCGATTTACTGCCGGCAAAGCCCGGTGTCCCGGCTTCTTCAAACACTTCATTGGCTTCTCGGTCCATCGAAAAGAACATGATGGATAGATCATGCCGCGACGGTTCGATGAACGCAGAAAAATCTAGCAGTTCGACATCCGGTGCAAAGGTTGCCTCTGTGATTGTCTTCAAATTGTTGACCAACACGTCTGTATGCTGCGCAAGATTCGTTTTGATTGAAGCTAAATACTCATCCACTTTAAACATGTTTATAACCTCCATTACGATTCTGAACATCCTGTATTTAGGATGCTATTCGACTATCCATACAAATATTGGATGCTATCTTCTTTATCATACGTCTTTTCGTTGTTCAAGCAAGCCTTTTTTAGACACAAACAACCTCCACCCGATTCGGATGGAGGTCTGTTTGATTAACGTTGTGCTGCTTTGTCATACGCCAAGTCTTGTCCGTTTGTCGCAATGACCTGTTTGTACCAGTCGAACGAATCCTTTTTCATCCGCTCCATTGAACCGTTGCCTTCATTGTCCCGGTCAACGTAAATCATGCCGTAGCGTTTTTTCATCTCACCCGTCGTAAACGACACGATGTCGATGATGCCCCATGGTGTGTAGCCCATCAATTCGACGCCGTCTTCCGTGACCGCTTCCGTCAACGCTTCGATATGCGTCTTCAGATAATCAATCCGCGCTGCGTCATGAATCTTACCGTCTTCAATCGTATCGACGGCCCCAAAGCCATTTTCGACGATGAAGAGCGGCAATTGGTACCGGTCATACAGACGGTTCAGGACGTAGCGGAGTCCAACCGGATCAATCGCCCAGCCCCAGTCGCTCGACTGGATGTATGGATTCTCGACACCGTTCGCGAGTCCGCCGTTGACGATGTTGCCTGTATTGTTGACCGTCGCGTCGTGTTTGACCGTCGTTGACATGTAATAACTGAAGCCGATGTAGTCGACCGTTCCGTTTTTCAGGATCTCGTCGTCACCGTCAAGAATCGGAATCTGATACCCTTCGCGTTCGAACTCTTTTAAGGCATAGTTCGGATAATAACCACGCGCCTGAACGTCCGGGAAGAAGTAGCGCTGACGCATCGATTTTTCCGCCAGCATGACATCTTCCGGATGCGACGAGTACGGATAGATCGGGACGTGTGAAATCATCGCCCCGATTTGGAAGTCGGGATTGATTGCTTTTCCTTTTGCGACGGCAAGGGCACTGGCAATCAACTCGTGGTGACCGGTCTGATACATGACTTCCATCGCGTTTTCACCCGGCTCGACTTTGACACCGGAGTTCGTCCAGAGGAACAACGGATTCTCGACATCCATCTTGTTGTTGATTTCGTTGAACGTCATCCAGTACGTCACTTTGTCTTTGTAACGCGTGAAGCAGACTTCAGCGAATCGCTCGAAGAACTCGGCGACTTTCCGGTTGCGGAACCCGCCGTATTCGCGGGCCAGGTGCAACGGCATTTCGAAGTGCGACAAGGTGATGATCGGTTCGATGCCGTGTTTCAATAACTCATCAAACACATCATCATAAAACTGCAGTCCTGCTTCATTCGGTTCCGTTTCGTCGCCGTTCGGAAAAATCCGGCTCCAGCCGATTGACGTCCGGAGACATTTCAGACCCATCTCGGCAAACAAGGCAATGTCTTCTTTATAGCGGTGATAAAAATCAATCGCTTCATGGTTCGGGTAAAACGTCCCGTCTTCAATCGTATCGGTGATCCGGCGGGCCACCCCGTGTTCACCTGCCGTCATGACGTCGACGACGCTTGGTCCTTTGCCGCCGGCGTTCCAGCCGCCTTCAAATTGATGGGCAGCCAGTGCCCCGCCCCATAAAAAATCGTTTGGTAATGTCTTCATCTTCATTTCCTCCTTGTGTCTCTCTCTTATTTAACAATCGTTAAAATCGCTGTATTGGCTTCGACCGTTTCCTGTTTCCCGATGATCACTTCCGCATAACTCGACGCGTTCGTGACGATGACCGGTGTGATGGTCTGTAAGCCGTGCTGTTCGATGGCAGATGCGTCAAACGTCAATAACGTTTGTCCGGCATCGACACTCGCCCCGTCTTCGACATGTAACGTAAATGGAGTCCCGTCTAGTCCAACTGTCTCCAAACCGACGTGAATCAAAACTTCGACACCGCTCGTTGACCGGAGACCAATCGCGTGTTTCGTCGGCGCAATCATGACGACCGTACCGGTGAACGGTGCGACGACCGTGTTTCCGGTTGGACGAATCGCGATACCTTGCCCCATCGCTCCCGATGCAAAAACTTCATCCGGTACGTCCGACAGTGGCACGACTTGTCCCGCAAGTGGTGCTTGAATCGTTTCTTCGTTCGTCAACGTTGCACTGACTTCTTGTGCCGGAGCCGGTGTTGCCGGTGTCGTCGTCACCGGGACGACTTTCTCTTCGCCAAAACCGAGAAGTTGAATCAAGACGATCGGTAAAATCAAGGCAATCGCCGTTCCGATCAATAATCCGACGATCGAAGACGGATAGTCGGAACTGATGCCGTTGACGAGCGTCAATGGTCCCGGCAGACCGGCGTAGGCGAAGTAATACGGTTTGAAGAAACTCGCGACGACGGCTCCAACCGCGCCCGAGATACAGCCGTAGATGAACGGTTTCTTAAAGCGTAACGTCACCCCGTAGATCGCCGGTTCCGTAATCCCGAAAATTCCGGTCAGACCGGCTGAGACACCAACCTTTTTCGTTTCCTTGTTCCGCGTTTTTAAAATGACACCGATGACGGCACCGACTTGAGCGATGACGGCAATCGTTTGATAGGCTTGGAACGAATCCCGCCCGTACTGTTCAAAGTTTGCCAGGACCATCGGTGTGACGCCCCAGTGAACGCCGAAGATGACGATGATTTGCCAAAAGCCGCCGATGATCAGTCCGGCGAGTGCCGGTGCATTTTCGGCCAGATAATTGTATCCGTTTGCAATTCCTTCCGCTCCGAGTGTCGTGATCGGACCGATGACGAGAATCGTCAGCGGCACCATGATGACCATACAGAAGAACGGGACGAACAACGGTTTGATGACGTCATTGATTGTCCGGTTCAGGAATTTTTCAAGATAAGACAACAACCAGACGAGGAACAACGGTGGTAAGACCGATGACGTGTAGGTTGTTCCCGATAAGGCGATGCCGATGAATGAAATTGATTCACCGGACGTGATCCGTCCTGCCATCTCGGCCCACGTCGGGCTGACGAGTGCCGCACTACAGGCGACTGCGATGAACTGATTAACTTTAAAGTGATTCGCTGCCGTGATTGCAATGAAAATCGGCAGGAACGTGAACGGTGCCCAAGAGATAAAGCTGAACACTTCATATGTTCCCGTCGCGGCAAAGTTTTTAAACACAAGTGAAATTAAGATGAGTGCCCCTTGCAGGATACCGGCTGCCGCCAAGATATAGACAAACGGTGCAAAGACGGCGGACATCGTTGCAATGATCCGGTTCAAGATGGTTCCTTTGGGTGTTTCGGTTCCCTGATCCGAATTCCCGTCCTCTAATGAAACAAGTGGTCGAAACGCTTCATAGACTTCCCCGACATGTTGCCCGATGACGACCTGAAACTGACCGCCTGATTCGACGACCGTGATGACACCCGGTAAAGCAGCGACCTGGTCTTTTGCCTTCGCATCCGATCGTTTCAACACCAGCCGTAGCCGAGTCGCACACCGCGCGACACTGATGATATTGTCCTCGCCGCCGACCGCTTCCAAAATCGAATGCGCCAGTTGCTGATAATCCCGCACTTTACTCATCCCTGAACCCCCTTTATTCTGTTGACCCCAAATCGTACATCCTCATTATAATTGTACATGTACAATTTATCAATCCATATTTAATTTAATTATTCGTATGATTTAGTTCAAATCAGTCGTATGCTATAGTAAAAAAGTAGAACAATTACTGGAAAATGAGGGTGAACCATGCTGAAATACCAACAGACGGCGACGGAAATCGAAGCCTATATCGAACAACACGCGTTACAGCAAGGCGATAAACTACCGGTCCTCGATCAACTGATCCGTCAATTTGCAGTCAGTAAAACGACGATGACAAAAGCACTGGAACTATTGGAGCGAAAAGGTACCATCTTTCAAGTCCGCGGCAGCGGGATTTTTGTTCGGAAGACGAATCGGAAAGGCTATATTGAGCTGTTTTCGACGCAAGGGTTTAAACAGAATCTCGTCGAGCACGACATCCAGTCCAAAGTCCTGTCGTTTGAGCTGATCCCCTGCCCGGAAGAAATCATCGAAAACCTGGGTAGCGCTCCCGGGGAAATGGTCTATGCCATCAAACGGATCCGCTATATCGACGGCAACATCATGTGCCTTGAAGAATCGTATTACCGTCAAACGATTGTTCCTTATCTGAACCGGGAAATCGTCGAACAATCGATTTTCGAGTACCTCGAGACGGCGCTCGGACTGAACATCGGATTCTCGGACATGTACATGCATGTCGGTAAGTTACCTGACTCGATTGCAAAACACTTGGAGCTTGAAGCCGGTGATCCGGCATTGACGGTCGAGACAATCTTCCACTTGACGAACGGTCGGCCGTTCGACTATTCCGTCATCACCTATCATTACGAGCACTCGCAATTCGTCGTGCAGGCGAACGGCTTGTATTTATGAGGGGACTTCGCACATGAATGAAGAAGTGCTTTTCTATTACGCGATTCTCGCTGGCGGTATCATCTGTATGGTGCTGAGTGTATTATTATATTTCTGGCTCCGTGAAGATAACGGAATCGAATTTTCCCTGTTTTTCCGACTCGTTTTACTGTGTTTATTCGGTGTGGGACTGGTCTGGTATTCGGCTCCGAGCCTGAAGTACGTCGTCTCTCATGACTATGCGACGACTAAAGGAATGTGTACGGTGGAATACGATGATCAATCTAGCCCGCGGACAATAGCAACGAATCGCACTTCGATTCGGGTCTTGGAGAAAATCGGATTCCAAAAAACTTGTGCATCCGATACCACCTTTCATTGGTCCCGCCATCAGACGGACGTATCCAGATGAATGCTGAAATCTTCACTTACTTTTTCATTTTTTTGTTAGGTGTTTCATTTGTTTTACCGGCCTGCTATCTTCTTGTCCTTCATTTTGACAACAAGCAGTATTCCTTTTTCAAAAAACTCAAATGGAGCGCGTTGCTTCTGCTCGGATTACTGTTACTTTGGATGACCCTGCCAAGCTTTACCGAGATGGTGTTTCGTGATTATCGTGTAATGGAAGGTTCATGCTTTCTAGAACCGTCTGAATCAAAAGGAACATCCATCGAAATTACGTTAACGGAAACCAACAACACGTTTTCCTTCCGTGACGCACCTGATCTTGATGCCTATGGTAAAAAGATTCCGTACTATTGTCAGGTAACGACGACACGAAACGGAGAATTCGAAATCAATTATCGGGTCTATGATCAAGACACGAAAAAGCTGCTCTATGCGAATTGAGGACACAAATAAGCGGAGTTCCTGTGAATAGGAACTCCGCTTATTTTACTGTTCGATACCCGCTTGCACAGCCGGTTCAAGAAACAGTTCATCATCAAATGTCGTCAGTTCGATCATTTGTCCATCTTTTTCATACCTGGCGGCCAGCCCTTCACGGTCGACCACTTTCCAACCCGCCTGACGGATTCGCGCCGCGTACAATAAACCCGGTCCGTCGACTTCTGAGACAAGCCGGGTTTTAATGTTCAGTCCATCAGGTTTTCCAAGAACTACACCTGTTCGCGGAACAGGAAATCCTTTAATCGACGGCTCAAATAAGTAAAACCAGCTCGCTCCGCAGATGAGGAGGATTCCGAATACCATCACCATTACTCTAATCATCCGTCGCTTTTTGATCATATAGACTCCATTTCTTCTCCTGTATGAGTACCTCTTTGATTTACCTGGAATCCCCTTCTCTTGTCCTCCTGCCTGAGACGGATTCTTTTGATTAAAGAAATATGAAAATAAATGAAAAACGTGTCATTTTTGTGAAAAGAACTGAAAAAAATTATTTTTTTTCCATAAATCTTTACGACAAGACGTCCTGCCTAGAGCATCAACGGTTTGACAACTCCCGGCATAGAGCCGTTTTCATTCGTTTTCAAGTCGTTAAGCCACTTAACGACTTGACTTCATTTCCTGCTATGTTACGATACGAACTTATTAAAGGGAGTGAATAGAACTTATGAAATTCAGAAAAGAAAAAGTCAATGTCGTCGACATGAAGCAAACCAAAAAAAGTGTCTACGCGACCGGAATTGGGAATGCGATGGAATGGTTCGATTTTGGTCTTTATTCGTATCTCGCAATCATCATCAGTCAAAACTTCTTTAGTGCCGTCGAGAACGATGAACTGAAGCTCGTCTTTACCTTTGCGACGTTTGCGATCGCTTTTTTAATGCGACCAATCGGCGGAATCGTCTTTGGACGCATCGGGGATCGGCTCGGTCGAAAGGTTGTCTTGACGACGACCATTGTCATGATGGCCGGTTCGACTCTCATCATCGGATTATTACCAACGTATGATCAAATCGGGATTTGGGCACCGATTTTACTGTTACTGGCCCGGATTTTACAAGGTTTTTCAACGGGCGGTGAGTATGCCGGTGCAATGGTCTACATCGCTGAATCGTCACCTGATAACAAACGGAGCGCCCTCGGAAGTGGTCTTGAAATCGGGACACTCGCTGGTTATATTCTGGCGTCAATTCTCGCAACTGTCCTGTTCGTAACGTTATCTGATGATCAAATGGCATCATGGGGTTGGCGGATTCCGTTCATTTTAGGGGCACCGCTCGGACTGTTTGGTCTGTACTTGCGCCGCCATCTCGATGAATCACCGATCTTCGAAAACGAAATCAACGAAAATACGGAAGAACCAGCGTCGTTCCGGGAAATCATCCGCGACCATAAACGCGATATCATCGTTTGTTTCATCGCTGTTGCTTTCTTCAACATTACGAACTACATGTTGCTGTCGTATATGCCGTCTTACCTGAATGAAGTCATGGGGATTTCCAGTTCAACGAGTACGATCTTGATTACCGGTGTCATGGTCATCATGATTCCACTCGCTTACTTCTTCGGGAAACTCAGCGACAAAAAAGGTAACCGGAACATCGTCTTGTTTGCCTTGGCAGGTCTGTCGATCCTATCGATTCTCTCGTTCTACCTGATTGGTCTGAAACCACTCTTGTTCGTCGGAATCGGCATCTTCATTCTTGGATTCTTCCTCGCCATTTTCGAAGGAACGATGCCAAGTCTCTTGCCGAGTATCTTTTATACAGACGTCCGTTACCGGACACTTTCTGTTACGTTTAACGTGTCCGTCTCGATTTTCGGCGGAACGACACCGCTTGTCTCGACTTGGCTCGTCCATGCGACACAAAACCCGCTCGCACCGGCTTATTATTTGACGGCGGTCAGCGTGATCGGCTTCATCACGTTCTTCTTCTTCTTCAAGAGTACGTCAGGCAAGGCCTTAAAAGGTTCGCACCCGACCGTCTCGACAGAAAAAGAATTACACGCTGTCGCGAAAAAACCGGAAGATGCCTTATGGTGGGCAGAATAATTAAAGAACGACAAAAACGGTCTCTCATTCGAGGGACCGTTTTTAGTATTAGGAAATTTGTTTCAACACAAGTTTGACTTGCTGGATTTGGTAGTTCTCGACGTGCAACAGTTCAAGATCATACGTCTCCGTCTCAAGTGTTTCACCGACTTGATAGTCCGTTCCTTGCGCCTGGATGAAACCGGCAATCGTATCGATTTCCTCGGCGTCAGCAAACGTCAGGTTAAACCGTTCTTTTAAATCTGCCAGTAATACGGTCCCCGACAGATGATATTCTGTCTTCGAAACCGTTTCGATGTCGGCTTGTTCATCTTCGTCGAATTCATCACGGATTTCACCAACGATTTCTTCAAGCAAATCTTCCATCGCAATCATACCGGCAGTTCCACCGTACTCGTCGATGACGAGCGCGATGTGGGAACGCGTCACCTTCATCTTCAGCAACGTTTCCTGAAGTGGTGTCATCTCGGACACAGCCGGGATCTCTTTCATATACTTCTGTAAGTCCCGTTGTTGATCGTTCGCTTGATCCGTCAAGACTTCCTTGACGTTGACGTACCCGAGGATTTTATCTTTATCAAAATCCTCGATGACCGGGTAACGCGTGTATTGATTGTCCGTCATGATCTGTAAGACTTCGGTCCATGTCATGCTGAGCGACAGTGTCGTTACGTTCATCCGGGGCACCATGATATCCTTTGTCACCCGCTCGTCGAACGCAAAAACGTTTTGCATCAACGCGAGTTCTGTCTGATTGATCTCACCGCTCTTGAAGCTTTGCGACATGATGATCTTCAACTCTTCTTCCGAGTGGGCTTGTTCGTGCCCTGCCGGCTGAACGCCGAACAGACGTAAGAAGATCCGTGCCGAACCGTTCATCACCCAGATGAAGGGATACATGATTTTACCGAACACATACAACGCTGGTGCGAGAAGTAATGTCATCCGTTCTGCATACTGGATCGCCAGTGTCTTTGGTGCGAGCTCTCCGATGACAACGTGTAGGAATGTGACCGAAACGAAAGCAATCGTGTACGACAGGATCGTCGACAGCGCCGCTGCGACACCAAATTCATCAAAGACCGGTCCGAGCAACTTTTCGACGGTCGGTTTCCCGAGCGCTCCAAGTCCAAGTGCCGTGATCGTGATTCCGAGCTGACAGGCTGACAAGTAGTAGTCCAAGTCACTGGCGACTTTCTTTGCCAGGACCGCGCCCTTGTTTCCTTCCTGAATCATCTGATCAAGCCGCGACATCCGAACCTTTACGACAGCAAACTCCGAGCCGACGAAAAACGCGGTTAATACGATCAACAATACAAGCAACGCCAAATTCAATACCAACAATATGTCCAATTCTTTCCCCTGAAACAGGGGGTCACCTCCGAGTAATATAATTTGAATCGTTAAAATGATTCCATAATCTAAAACCGTACAGTAAGACGTTATAGTTTATATCATAGCGGACAGGTTTCTGAATATCAACTGTTTTGCCTGTGGTAATGACGAGATTATTCTGAATAATCTAATTATAGTCTCTAAAAGGAGTACTTTTGATACTAGGTTTGTTTGAGCAATTTAGCGGCTATATAAGAGCTATGCACATCAACATCTCAAGTTAAAGCAGTTCAACACAAAGCTTCTTGAAGTCAAATGATGTTCGTAAAATCGTAAGTGGAGAGGTAGTGGATTTTTATGGAAAAAACAAGAAAAGGTTTCTCGTCGTACTTACGACCGGAAGCAGATGGTGCAGGTCGAAACATTTCCTGGAGTTCGATCATCGCCGGAGTCGTTTCATTTTTCGCACTCTTAATTACATTCAGTTTAATCGGTTCGGCAATCGGTCTCGGCGTCACCGACGTCACATCCAACAACCCGTTTGAGGGTGTCGGAATCGGTCTTGCCATCTGGGCAATTCTTTCATTACTCATTTCACTGTTTGTCGCTGGATTCGTTTCAGGTGTCACATCATCACGCGCCGGACTCGTTCATGGTTTTCTCACATGGTCAACAAGTGTCATCCTCTTGTTCGCCCTGCTGACATTCACGACAATCAACACATTCCAAACAGTTGGTTCAGTGCTCGGAACAGTCGGCGGCGCAGCCGGTCAAGGGGTCGGTGCCATTGCCAGCACGACACAAGATGCGGTCTCTAAAGGATTCGGTTCAATCACAGATAACGTCTCAAACGTTGATACAAAAGAACTTGAAGGTAATGTCGATGAGATCCTTAAAGATACGGACATTCCTGAATTGCAACCAAACTACTTGCAAGGTCAGCTCGATGCCGTTCAAGATGACGCGACGCAAGCCGGGAAAGACGCGTTAACAAAACCTGAAGACTTCGACAAAATCGTCAGCGACCTTGGCGATTCGTTAACAGCTCGTGCAGAAAAAATCGAGAAATCCGTGGATGAAGATAAAATTGCAGAAGCGGTTGCTCAAAATACCGACCTCTCACAAGCTGAGGCAGATGAAGCAACACAAAACATCGTCGATGGTCTGAATCAGGCGACAAGCGAAACAAGCAAACAAATCGAAAATGCCAAAACAACGCTTGACGAAACATCAGCTGATCTGAAGAAAACCGTTGAAGATGTTCGTCAACAAACAGAACAAGCCACACAAACAGCATCAAAAGTTTCAATCTGGGGCTTCGTCGCTCTGATTTTAACCATGATCGTCACATCAATTGCTGGTATCACTGGTTCACG
Organism: Exiguobacterium sp. S22-S28; assembly: GCF_043359615.1. Classification (NCBI taxonomy): domain Bacteria; kingdom Bacillati; phylum Bacillota; class Bacilli; order Caryophanales; genus Exiguobacterium; species Exiguobacterium sp. S22-S28. The sequence goes on from NZ_JBHFFC010000027.1 coordinate 33,917, forward strand.
TGTCGCGACACGCGGTCGGATTGCCAACAAGTAATTAAACATATTAAGCCGAAGGTACCCGCGACCTTCGGCTTTTTTGTTTGACAATCGTTTTAAATCTGTTAGGCTGTTAACTAACGACCGTTAGGAAGGTGAATCAATGAGAGCGACTTTATTACTCCAGACCGCGTTGCGCCATTTTGCCCAACATGGTTACGAAGGGGCATCCTTACAGGAGATTGCGCAAGACGTCGGGATTAAGAAACCTTCGATTTATGCCCACTACCGCGGGAAAGACGAATTGTTTTTAACTGCGATGACGTATGCGCTTGAAACCCAAAAAAAACATCTCGCCACGTACTTCATCTCGACCCGCCATCTTTCACTCGAACAGAGTCTGAAAGGTTTTTTTGATTGGTTTCTCGAAGAAAGCACCGAAAACGATCAACTGAAGTTCATTTTACGCATCGCTTATTTCCCGCCGGTCAAGCTCGAACGGGAAGTCACGAATTTAATCAATCCTTTTTTCGATACGATGCAACGTCACTTAACACGTCTCTTGCGGGAGCGTGACCGGACGGAACAAATTCTTTACTCCGACGACTACCAGAGTGCCGCCCTCGCCTACTTGACGGTGACGGAAGGAACGATGACCGAGTTCGTCTATAACGGAGTCGCCGCATATGAACGGCGTTTCACCGCCATATGGCCGATTTTTTGGCGGGGACTCGTCCGGTAACAAGTCAAAACAGAAACAGAGGATCCTATCATGCAAAACAATAAGCTCATCTTAAGTACACTTTTACTCAATCTTTTCATCGCATTTTTAGGGATTGGTCTTGTCATCCCGGTCACACCGACCATCATGAACGAACTGAATATTTCCGGTTCGACCGTCGGGTACATGGTATCGGCATTCGCCTTTGCCCAGCTCATTTTGTCGCCGCTCGCCGGGCGGGCGGTCGATAAATACGGCCGGAAACCGATGATCATCATCGGTCTGTTCATCTTCAGCATGTCGGAATTGCTGTTTGGACTCGGGCAGTCCGTTGAAGTGTTGTTTGCGTCGCGGATTCTAGGAGGCGTCAGCGCCGCCTTCATTATGCCGGCCGTCACCGCCTTCATTGCTGACATCACAACAAACGAAACCCGACCAAAGGCACTCGGCTACATGTCGGCTGCGATTTCGACCGGTTTCATCATCGGACCCGGCATCGGTGGTTTTTTGGCGGATATCGGCACCCGTGTCCCGTTTTTCTTTGCCGCTGCATTCGGTCTCTTCGCGATGATCTTGTCCGTGTTTACGTTACGTGAACCGAAACGGCATTACGAAAACACGACCATTCCGAAACAGAAAACCGGTTTCCGGAAAGTCTTTTCTCCGCTTTACTTTATCGCCTTTATGGTGTTGTTGATTTCTTCGTTCGGACTCGCTTCGTTTGAGTCGCTGTTTGCCCTGTTCGTCGACCGGAAATTCGGCTTTACGGCAAAAGACATTGCACTCGCGATTTCGCTTGGGGCAATCGTCGGTGTCATCGTCCAGGTCGGACTGTTCGAACGTCTGACGCGATGGTTCGGCGAGATTCGCCTCATCCGTTACAGTTTGATTGGTTCAACCTTGCTGGTCCTCGTCATGACCTATGTGACTAGTTACTTGGCCATCATCCTCGTCACGATGGTCGTCTTCGTCGGCTTTGACTTGATGCGCCCTGCCGTCACGACCTATTTGTCGAAGATCGCCGGAAACGAGCAAGGTTTCGTCGGCGGGATGAACTCGATGTTTACGAGCATCGGGAATATCCTCGGACCCATCATCGGCGGGATTCTGTTTGATGTCGATCTCAACTATCCGTTCTATTTTGCGACGGTCATGCTTGCAATCGGGATCGCCTTGACGTTTGTCTGGCGGGAACAGCAACCGACTGAACAAACGTTTGAACAAAAATCATCATAATAAAATAAGCCCGAACCGCTTGTGTATCCGAGTAGGCATACGCAAGTCGTTCGGGCTTTTTGGGGTTAAGTCTTAGCACACAAAAGCTCTAACAACTGATTGAACGTCTGGATGGTATAGGTCGCAACGGTCTCGTCCGGAAGTCTCTCCGTAATGAGACACGAGTCGATTCCTGCACGCTGCCCCGCTAAGACATCCAGTTCGCGGTCTCCGATCATGATCGTTTCTGCAGGAGACAGATCGTATTTTTCCATCAAATAACGAATCGCCGACGGATCCGGTTTCCGGGCAAAGGATTGCTCCGCCGTCACGACTTCCCGCAACATCTGTTGAAACACGGATGCCATGACGGGATACGTATCAAACAACGTCCCGTCAAAATCCCAAATCACATGCCGGTACATGACGCCACATCATGTTTTACGATCCAGTCCTCGACGAGCATGACAGGTGCGGTTTCAGGATTCGTCAAATACTCAAAGGCTTTTAAGACGAGCGGCGAGGCGTTGTCCGGATTGACCTGTTCTTGACTGACCCAGGACGAGCCGATGGAATCCTGTCCGTCAAATTTGTCAGGTACCGTGCGTTCACCGGAAGTTTGGATGATTTTATAAAAGATACCAATATGATGGAGATGCGACGCACGGTGCCAATCGGAATGTACGACGAACTCGAATGTCCCGAGTGCACGTTTCTGAAGAACCGTCAGACCGGTCTCTTCCTGAAACTCACGATCCAGCGCTTCCGGTATGGTCTCAAAGTCTTCCAAGCTGCCGCCTGGAAGATCAAACCGGTTCGTGTACGGTCCTCCTTTTTTATCAATCACGAGTAGTTTTCCTTCATTAAAATATAATCCATATGTACCGAATGCGCGGTGAAAGGTTTTTGCCTCAATCATGAAAGTGTATACCCCCTTTTGAATTATATCGATTGTTTCCCTAACCAACGTTCGACCGATTGTAACGCCCCTTCTAGATGTCCTCCAAATGTCGAATCACTCTCGGTTCCGAGCAGCGTCACGCCGTCGCGCCACGGCTCCTCCAACTGCATCGGGCGATACGCCGGAAAATCTGTTAATGGTGCAGCGTCAGCAACAGTCGCCGTCAACGGCTCAGCGGCCCAGTCCTGATACAACACAGCAATCGGATGCCGGGCGGCTTCTCCGAACAACACCGTCAACTGCTCGATGACCCGTCGTTTGATTTCTGTCTCTCCTAATGCTGCACGCTCCGTTGCCGTCAGACGGAAAAAACCAAATAATGCACCTAGTCCCGGTTGCGGGGAAGCATCGTGTATTTCCTGCAAAATTCCTGACCAGCTGATCGCAAACCCGGACCGGTCCATCTGTTTCCAAAATGGTGTTTTGTACACGACGACGATTTTAGCCTGTCCGGCCATCCAGGTCGGTGTCCCCTCAAGCTGACGATGTAGCTGCTCTGACAGCTCCGGACGCCAGGATACCTGTGCCGCAAGTCGTGGCGGAGTCGTCATCAGCACATGATCAACCAGTTGGCGTACGCTTGTCCCGTCCTGCTCGATCGTCAGTTCGACCTGATCGTTTTTAGTCAGAGCGGTGACACGACTCAACAGTTGAACCGTCCCCGGTGCGAGTCGGCTTGCAATCGCATCTGTCAGGCCTTGCATCCCCGTCACGAGACGATGGGAACGCACCGTTTGGTCCTCCGGCAACCGGTGTTCCTCGATTTGACCCGGTGTCCGCTCAAGTACCATCTTCCCGTTTGTTGACTGGACAAGCGTCGGAAGGCACAGTTCGTCCACTAATTGCGTTATCAGCCGTTCGGAGTCCGGCCAATACCAGGTCGGACCAACGTCAAAAGCATAATCCCGTCCTGCCTCGTTCAAGGTTTTCGTCAACACCCGTCCACCAATCCGGTCCCGTGCCTCGAAGACCGAAACGTTGTATCCTGCTTCCTGCAGACGCCAAGCGGCATACAGTCCGGTGATACCGGCACCAATAATGGCGATTCGTTGCATGGATCATCCCTTCTTTCCAGTGTTTTCCTCCTTTAGTGTACCGAAAATCATTCCGAACGCCTATTCTTGGAGACCGACGGACAAAAAAACAGAGCGTCGCCTGACACTCTGTTTCCTGCTTCTTAAGATGATTGCGCATGCTGCCAGTCGTCTTCATCAAAGACCGACTGGACCCACTCGATGGACACAAATAATGATCGGGCGATGGCATCGTCGGATTTCCCGAGTTTACGCAGCGTATGGACGATTCGAATCCTTCGCTCTAATTCACGCTCGTCAGGCAACAATTCCGGCATCATGTCGGCGCCTCCTTTCTCTCTTTAAGCCAACCATCATCGTTTTGTCTAGATTACCCGTTTATCGACTGAATATTCCGATAATTGAACAGTTTCAATGATTTTTGATAAATTGTCTAAAAAAAGTAACAGCATCTTCTCGACAAGGAACTCTGTCTCAGCTGTCGAACACCATAATTATCCGGTCAAAAAAGGAGTGTTCCGACATGTCTGCCTCTTCTCTGCGTATCGTCCGATTCGGTTTTGGTCTGCTTGGTCTTTTGGCCGTCAGCTATCAGTTTTATGCCAGCACGAGTCGACCCGGTTTCAATCCGGTCAACTACTTCAGCTATTTTACGATTTTGAGTAACTTGTTTCTCGCACTTGTCTTACTGATCACCGCCAGTTCCAACAAGATGTTTCAACGCGCAACCAGCGTCCGTGGAGCTGCGGCTTTGTACATGACCATTACCGGCATCGTTTACTTCGTATTGCTGCGCGGGCTCGAAGAAAGTTTACAAACACCGATTCCCTGGGTGAACACGGTCCTTCATTACGTCATGCCGCTTGTTGGGTTACTTGACTGGTTGCTGGTTCGATCGACGATTCGTCTTTCGCGAAACCAACTGGTCAGCTGGCTCCTCTTTCCGCTCCTGTATCTGGTCTACAGTTTGGTTCGAGGGAACTTGACCGGTTTCTATCCGTATCCCTTCCTCAATGTCTCAAAACAAGGACCGCTCATCGTGACTGTCATCTGTCTCATAATCATGTTCGCTTTCATCACAGTCGGAAGCCTAATACGCTGGTTGAACAATCGCCGTCACCACGAAATATGATTCATATTTGATAAAAGGGATGATCCGTTCTTCAGATCATCCCTTTTTTGATCAAGCCAAATGTAAAATCAACTTTACAAATTGTAAAGCAGACTATACAATTTACCTTATAATGGATGAAGGAGGTCCGAAATGAAACTGATCAACCGGGTCAAATCGTTGCGCAGCAGCAACGGGTGGACACAGGAGCAGTTTGCTCAGATGATCGGAGTTACGCGTCAAACGATCATTTCACTGGAGAAAGGGAGTTACACGCCTTCGTTACTACTCGCCATGCAAATTGCCCGTGTCTTCGAACGTCCTGTCGAATCGATTTTTTACTTAGAGGAGGAATCGGAATGAAACGTGTCATCATTCAATCGTGTTTAAATATTTGTATGTACTTTTTAGGAGCCGCACTAATCAGTTCCATTACGGATCAGATTCGTTTTTTTGATAACGATCCGGTTCAAGGAACTGGATTTAATCTCACACTTGAGCTTCCATTGGTTCTGCCTTTGATTTTCATTATCGTCACCTTAACAGTCATGGGCTACTTAAATCGGACAAATAAAGAAAGCACCTTTTCAGAATGGTCCGTCGGCATGACGGAATTCTCCGATCAAGACGAACGGGAGGAAGTCATTACCGGTAAAGCGACACGCGTCGCTTATACCACACTGTTAACTTCCTTAACCGTATCGATGATCCCATTCTCGCTGTACACGCGTTTTCCTGAGTGGTTACCGAATTTTCCGTTTTATGCGATTGCCGCCATTCTCTCACTTGGAACGTTTTCCTACATGGCGGCTTGGGTCTATCATTACCAACGTTAAATACTTTTATACGTACTTCACAAAAAAGTACTGCGTTTGACCTGCAGTCGGATGATCAGCCAGACGACCATATTCCTCAAACCCAAGCTTTTCATAAAAGCCGGGTGCCTGAAAACTGAACGTATCGAGTAAAATCTTACTGCATGATTTTTCTTCCGCAAGCGATTCGATCTGTTCCATCAGCTGCTTTCCGATACCCTCCGCCCGTTGTTCCGGGTCGACCCATAGGAAATGAACTTGCAGATGATTCCAAACATAGCTTGCGGTCACACCACCAAGGAGTTCCTCGTCTTCGTCCCATGCCAAAAAGCAAAATTGTTCCGATTCCGTGTAGAGTGCTGCCGGGACGTGTTGGCGGTTATATGTAATCAATTGTTCCCGAATCCACTGCCCGTCTTCCGTTGTGCCGATTGTGATTTCCATCTACCAAAACTCCTTTTGAAATATTTTACAAATGTGTATCGTCCTGTCATAATGATACCATTAATATTAAAGGAGCGAAAATCATGCAGACGACCCACCGACCGTTTGATGCCGACACCTATCACGTACGCTGTGCCACCGTATCCGATGCAGCCGAACTGGCACGGTTACGTGTACAGCTCGATGCGGAGACCGAACACTTTGATCGTTTTCCCGGCGAAGCAGTCCTCGACGAAGAGACGTTTCGTACGATACTTACCGGTTCATCCACTGTCCCTGATCGGATTCTCGTCGTCGAACGGTCTGGTCAACTCGTGGCCTACAGCCGGTGCACAGGCTTTTCGTTGCGTCGTTTTGCCCATAAAGCGGAATTCGGGATTGGTGTTCAAAAAGATCACTGGGGACAAGGCATCGGCAATCAGTTGCTGACGCAGACAATCGATTGGGTCAAGACTTCACAGCTCAAGAAAATCCAACTGTCTGTCATCGAGACGAATCACGGGGCGATTCGGTTGTATCAACGGCATGGCTTTCAAGAAGAAGGTCGGTTGCGGCATGACCGGTTGCTTCAAGACGGTTGCTACTATGATACCGTCTTGATGGGTTTACAATTGATCTAAATAAAGAGGTGCCGCGGCACCTCTTTTTACTTCATAAATTCTTTTTCCGTTCCGTCAGCGAACTCGATCTCGACTTCGAGTCGGGTCGCATCCTGAATATCAAACACCTTCTCGATTTCAGCAATCGCGTCATCGTTTGACGTGTTGGCATCGATGTTAAGTTCATCCAGTTTCGGATCAAGGATCTTCATCGCATCATTCCCTTGTGCACGTTCACCGTCCATTTGATAATCGGCTTCCGTTCCGTCATTGTCCCGGTCATAGCTGATATCGACAAGATCCATCGTATCCGCATCATCTGCCTCAATCGACAAACTGACGAATCCGTAGTCCTTATCTGCATTATCCGTCACCGTATCTTGATCTTGTGTATTTGACGAATCATCATTCATCGTGCTGTCATCATTCGTGGAGTTATCATCACTCATCGTGTTGTCATCCGTTGTTGTCGTTTCCTCGACCTTTTCCGTTTCTTGGTTGTCTGAATTGCCGCATCCTGCCGCAAACAAGGCAAGACCAAGAACCGGTACTAAATATGTTTTCTTCATTTAATGACCCCCTTCTTTTTTTAATATCCCCACTTCAGGACTCGATGAATCAGACCAATGTGTTCTCATGCATTACTTGACGATCAAAACCGGACTTTTGACCCGTTTGGCAATCTTATGACTGACACTGCCAAGCACCATTTCTTGCAACCCGTTTAGTCCCCGGCTGCCGATAATCGTTAAGTCGACCTGTTTTTTATTTGCATGGTCAACAATCATTGGACCCGGTTCACCCCGGAGAATCGTTACGTAATACGAGACATCGGCCGCTTCTAATCTTTCTTCGACTGGGGCGAGTTTTTTTCGACGTGCCACTTCAAGCGCTTCTTTGCCTTCCGAATGTAGAACGTCGTCTTTAACTTTCGAAAAATCAGCGACGAATACGACTTCAATCTTACTTTCTGAACTGAGAGTCGCTATTTTAATCGCTTCTTCCGTTGCCCGAATCGAGTGTTCCGAACCGTCGACGGCTAATAGGATATGTGGATACATTGTGTTCACTCCCTTATTTTAATGGGTGGAAATCTTCGGTGTTGGATCGTTATGAATCGCCAAACGATCGATTAATTTTTTACTTTCTGGATTCAATCCCATCATCTCGACATTATTCTGATTCGCCAGCAAACGAATCATTACCTTGTCAATCGCACCGACTGCAGAATCATCCCAGATTTGAGTGGATGAAAAGTCGATCAGGATATCTTGTTCGTTTAGTTCATAGTCAAATGAAGCAATGAAATGATCGACGGAAGCAAAGAACAAGGGCCCTTTCACCGTATAGATGGTTTTCCCAGACTCGAGACGTTGTTTGACGTTAATTTTCGAGACTTTCGCGACAAAGAACAAGGCGCTTAAGATGACACCGGCGATGACACCAATCGAGAGATCGTGTGTCGCGACGACGATGCTGACCGTTGCAAGCATGACGAAGGCATCAGCTTTCGGGGCTTTTCGGATATACGTAAACGACGACCAGTCAAACGTTCCAATCGAGACCATGATCATGATTCCGACGAGAACCGGCATCGGAATCTGAACGACCCAGTTGCCGAGGACGATGATCAGAAACATCAGGAACAATCCGGCAACCAGCGTCGACAGACGACCACGACCACCTGACTTGACATTGATGACCGATTGACCAATCATCGCGCAACCTGCCATACCACCAAAAAACCCGGTGATGAAGTTCGCAATCCCCTGTCCCCGTGCTTCCTTGTTTTTTTCACTTTCCGTGCCAGTCATATCGTCGACGATCGTTGCCGTCAACAAAGACTCAAGCAACCCGACGATCGCAAGGGCCAGTGAATAGGGGAAGATAATTTGAAGCGTCTCGAAATTGAACGGAACGTTCGGTAAGAAGAATGACGGTAACGACCGTTGAATGGCGCCAAGATCTCCAACCGTTCGTAAATCAAAGTTCAAGTAAATCGCGGCAATCGTCAGGACGACAATCGCAATCAGTGGTGCAGGAATTGCCTTGAAAAACCGGGGCAACAGATAGACGATCGCAAGCGTAATCGCGACGAACACATAGGTCATCGTTGAAATCCCGACAAAATGCGGGACTTGGGCCATGAAAATCAGAATGGCGAGTGCATTGACGAAACCAATCATCACGGCACGCGGAATGAATTTCATGATTTTTGCGACTTTCAAGACCCCGAATACAATTTGAATGATTCCGGTTAAAATCGTTGCGGCAAGCAGATAGTCGAGCCCGTGTTCTTTGACGAGCGGAACCATTAAGAGTGCCATCGCCCCGGTCGCTGCTGAAATCATGCCCGGTCGTCCGCCGACGAAGGCAATGATGACGGCGATACAGAACGAGGCGTACAATCCGACCATTGGATCGACACCGGCGATGATCGAGAACGCAATCGCTTCCGGAATCAACGCAAGCGCAACGACAATCCCGGCTAAAATATCTCCTCTGACATTTGAGAACCATTGTTCTCGTAAACTCATTTTCATTTGTTTCTTCCACCTTTCTGTTGAGAACTGTTCTTTTCTCAACATCCTGTCCTGTTTTGAATATCCACAGTCTAGCACCATTAGTTTCAAAAAGGAACAATTTTGGTCTTTTTATTTCAAAAAAATGTTTTGGCTCATACTCAAAAGGAGTTCATCCGAATCGATGAACTCCTTGTGTAGTAACGGATTTGGATTTGAGTGGGTCGCTTACACGTTTTGAGAAATCCTATCCTGAGAATACAGCGATAATGACCAAGAAATGATTCATTTCAGAGCGCTTGTTTGCTAAGCTGAATGTAATTTTAAAGAATCATTAGTTTGTACAGGAGGAATTTCAAATGATTGAATCCGTGCTCTCGCTCCTCTCCCCACTCTTTGCCTCTTCTCACGTCAGATGGGGCATCGGTGGTTCGGTTCTCCTCACCCACCATGGGTTGGTGGAGCATCCAAACGATTTAGATCTGCTGTTGCATCCGGACGATTTTGTTGTGGTTGAGCAGATGTTGCAGCAGCTCGGTGAACGGCAACCCTCTCAAGATAAAGGCATTTTTTTGACCCGCCGGTTTGAAGAATATACGATTGGACAGGTTGAACTGGACCTCATCGCCGATTTTAAAATTCAACATACAGCGGGGATCTTCTCATTTTTGTTTGATGAGACGGCAGTGACGGAACAGGTCAGTTTCGGAGGACAACGCTATCCGTTCATGCATCTTGAGGATTGGTACGTCTTCTATTTATTGATGCCGGGACGCGAATCCAAAGTCCGTCTCCTTGAAAACTACTGGACGTCACACCCGCTCGACGCGCCGGAACGGTTACAAACCGCACTCGCTGCTTCCTTGCCGGACAGCATCCGTCAACGGATTGAACATACTTACCGGTATGCGCAGTAAAAAAGCGGCTCTTCTGCGAAGAAGAACCGCTTTTTGTCGTCAGACGTTTACTGGGTCAGACACTTTTTACAATGTTGATAGTTTTTATTGCCGCCGGATAAGTTACAGACATCCGCAAAGCCTAGGTTTTTGAGCACGTTTTGGGCGGCGTTCCCTGTTACCCCTTTGTTGCAATAGACAATTGTCGGCAACGTCGGATCAAGCTCTTTCGCCCGTGTCCGCAGTTCACCAAGCGGGATGTGAATCGCACCGTCGACGTGATTTTTTTCGAACTGAGCTTTCGAACGGGTGTCGATGATTTGGAACGACTTGCCGCCGGCGACTTGTTCGATCAACTCATTTGGTGTCATCAAACGGGCTGTTTTTTTAATCGCATTGTCGAGTGCCATTCCGGTATAGAGCACCGGATCCTTTGTCGTCGCGAACGGCGGCGCATAGGCAAGATCCAGGTGGAACAAATCTTCTGCTTTTGCCTTAAACGTAATCGCCGTCGCGAGGACATCAATTCGTTTGTCGACTCCTTGTGGACCAACGATTTGTGCGCCAAGGACCCGTCCTGTCGCCCGGTCGGCAATCGCCTTGATGACCATTTCTTTTCCGCCCATATATTCCGGACGATCCGGTTTAATATTGTGGAGAATTTCGATGTCGTATCCGGCTTCCCATGCTTCTTTTTCCGTCAAACCGGTCTGTGCGACCGTCAGATCAAAAGCTTTGAAGATCCCGGTTCCAAGAATCCCGCGGTGTTCCGCTTCTTCCCCGGTGATGACCATCCCGGCAATCCGACCCATCTTGTTGGCGGTTGAGCCAAGCGGACGATAAATGGCTTCTCCGGTAATGACAGAGAAACTTTCCGCGACGTCACCGACGGCATAGACATCAGTCAGATTCGTCTGCATCTTCCGGTTGACGGCAATCGCACCTGTCTGACCAAGCTCAACGCCAATCTGTTTGGCGAGCTCCGTATTCGGTTTAACCCCAACGGACAGAATGACGAGGTCTGTTTCAATCGACTTGCCACTCTCAAGAGCAACTTCCGTCACACGCTCCGTCCCGTTGAATGCCGTCACTGATTCACCGAGTAACAGTTTAACGCCTTTATCTCTTAAATGATCAGCAACCCGTTCTGCCATATCACGGTCAAGCGGCGGCATGACTTGCGGCAGGCGTTCGACGAGCGTCACCTGAATTCCGCGGTACGTCAACTGCTCAGCCATTTCAAGACCAATGAAACCGCCGCCGACAATCGTTGCCGTTTTTGGCTCATGAGCGTCGATGTACGAGCGGATCGCATCGGCATTTCGGACGTTCCGGACCGTAAAGACGTTGTCGTGATCAACACCCGGCAACGGCGGGACGATGCTTGACGCACCGGTCGCAAGCACCAGCGTATCGTACGTATCCGTAAACTTGTCACCGGTCGTCAGATTAACGATTGTCGCCGTTTTCGTTGCGTGATCAATCGATTCGACTTCGTGTCTTGTGTGGATGTCGATGTTATACCGTTTTTTGAAGAATGCGGCATCGCGCGGTGTCAATTCATCGATGTCGGCAATCTCACCGCCGACGAAGTACGGAATCCCGCAACCGGAATAGGAGATGTCCTGATCGCGGTCGTAGATTGTAATCTGTAAATCTTCACTGTTCCGGCGTGCTTTTGCACCGACCGATGTTCCGGCAGCGACTGAACCGATGATCAACAATTTCATGATAGTTTCCTCCTAAAAATCAATAAAGTAACAAGCTGATGTATAACCCGAGTAACGTGATGGTCAGGGTTGGAATCGTCAGAATCGTTCCGATCTTAAAGTATTGTCCCCAACCGATTTTGACACCTTTTGTCCGGAGAACGTGTAACCAGAGTAAGGTCGCCAGACTGCCGATCGGTGTAATCTTTGGTCCAAGATCGGACCCGATGACGTTGGCATAAATCAAGGCTTCCCGAATCGTTCCGGTCGCTTGACTGAGATCAATTGCCAGCGCATCAATCATCACGGTCGGCATATTGTTCATGACCGATGACAGAATGGCGGCGAGGAAGCCCATGCCGAACGTCGCAGCGGCCAGATTCGTCGCAAAACCGTCAATGACATCGGCGAGAACTTGCGTCAATCCGGCATTTTGCAGACCATAAACGACGATATACATTCCGAGTGAGAAGAAGACGATTGCCCATGGTGCACCGGCGATGACTTTTTTCGTCGGTACGCTTGGTGAACGACGTGCCATCAACAGGAAGAACAAGGCGATGACACCGGCAACCAAACTGACCGGAATCCCGATGAGATCACTCGTGAAGTAACCGACGACAAGCAACACAAGCACGAACCACGATAACTTGAACATCCGCTGATCCTTGATTGCTGTATGTGGGGCGACAAGTTGCGAGGCGTCATAAGTCTTCGGAATACTTTTCCGGAAGTACAAATACAACACAAGCAGACTGCCGATGACGGAAAAGACGTTGACGAACACCATGCGTGACGCATACTCCGTAAAGCCGATGTCAAAGAAGTCAGCCGAGACGATATTGACGAGGTTCGAGACGACAAATGGCAGACTCGCCGTATCGGCAATGAAGCCGGAAGCAAAGACATACGCCAAGACGACATAGTCCGGTAATTTTAAGTAGCGGACGATTGCGAGAACAATCGGCGTCAAAATCAAGGCTGCGCCATCATTCGCAAACAAAGCCGCGACAATGGAACCAAGCAGTGTCAGATATACGAACAGTTTGACACCGCCGCCTTTTGCGATACGTGCCATATGAAGCGCCGCCCATTCGAAGAAGCCGATTTCATCCAAAATCAATGAGATGATGATCAGGGCGATGAAGGTAAACGTCGCGTTCCAGATGATGCCCCAAACAGTCGAGACATCATCGAGATTCACAACGCCGGTCAGTAAGGCAATCAATGCCATCCCCATGGCGGAGTAGCCGATGCCGAGACCTTTTGGTTGTTTGATGATTAAAAATAACGTGATCAAGAAAATCCCGATCGCAAGTAGATGTGTGCCGGTCAATGCGTTCACTTCATTTCTGGATTAATTTTGTTCTCTATTTTTCAACAGCTGTATACATTTTTCTTGTAAATAACATTTCTGTTATATATAGAACCTGCTCGTTTACCCAAAACTCAGCAACTCTTCGGTGCAGGAACCGGTAATGGTTCCATTGAGGTTAAGATCGTCAACAACAAGTCATGTTGCGGATGATCCGGATTCAATCGGAAGTAAATCCATTGCCGTTCACGCCGTTCCAAAATCACCTGTGCTTGACGCAACAATTTTAAGTGACGGCTGACGGCGGGTTGTGAGATATCAAACATTTCGACAAAATCACAGACACAATGTTCCCGGGCATGCAACCGACGTAACACTTCAAGACGTGTACTGTCACTGAGCAGTTTTAAGAACTGGCTCATCTCGTCAACACGGTTCGTTGTTTCTATCATGTATGTTCCTCCTTTCCGGATTGATCTTCAACGGGAAAATCGTCAGCCGACACGTTCGGACTGACGATTTTCTCTATATAACCAATTTATTATATAACCTCTTTGTTATTCAAGTCTTTTTTTAGCTGACGTCTATTAAAACGTGGATACAGTAGATTCACGATTAAAAAATAGGCAAAGAACGCGGAAAAATAAAAGGTGATGAATTTGTTCATTTCCGTTGTACTCAGCCAAATCGATTCATCATACATCAACCGTCCCGATGCCATGATGACGACAGGATGTGTCGCAAGCGTCAGACCGATCAGGACGAATAAACAAACACCAAGATCATTGAGCCAGACTTGCGTGCTGCCTTTTGAATTACGAAACATCTTTTCCCTCCTTTAGTTTAAGACGGCTTCCGCTATTTCCAATATGATGCCTTCCGGTCCCCTGACATAACAAATTCGGTACGTTTCTCCAAATTGCTCTGCCGGACTGATCGAAGTATAGCCCTGCTCGTTGACGATTGTCATCATCGCGTCAAGCGACTCGACATTGAGACAAAGATGACGAAGACCTGCCGCGTGAACTTCGTTTGATGATTGACCAGTATCGACTGGAGTCTGATATTGAACAAGTTCCAGCCACGTCTCTCCATCGGGTACGCCGAGAGCGGCACACGAAGTCGTGACGTTACGCAGACCGGTAATCCGGTCGAGTTGCGGTCCGGACGATTCCCATTCACCTTTTACGACAAATCCCAAGCTGACGAAAAAACGTGTCGCTTCCACTAAACTCAGTACGTTGATACTGACGTGATCAATCCGATTCACTTTCATACCGGTTTTCCCACTTCGTGTTGTTCCCGTACCAGCAACTGATAATCTGGTCGCAGCAACGAAAAAATCCGTCCGTCGTGCGACGTGCCGCCTTGATAAAGATAACCGCGCAAAATCCCTTCCTCTTCGAACCCGAGTCGTGTCAGCAATTGAACGGATGCCTCGTTTTCTAAAAACGTCACGGCACCCATCCGGTGTAATGCCAGTGTCTCAAACGCATATTCCAACACAGCTTGAATCGCTTCTGCTGCATAACCACGCCGCCAGTGCGCAGGATCCAGCTCAAAGCCAATCTCCGCCTTTTTGCTGTACAGGCTCAAGTGATTCAGACCAAGCGTCCCGATGAACTTCCCGCTGTCACGAATCATGATTCCCCATCGGATCCCTTGTCGTGTGTCGTACGTCTGTTTGAAAGACGCGATGATGTTTAAGGCATCGTGTTGCTCACGCAACGGATTCATTCCGTAAAAACGGGTCACGGCTTCGTTTGACAAAATGTTAAATAAAGCTGGTCCATGCTCAGGTGTCACCTCAATGAGCTGTAAACGTGTCGTTTCTAAAGTGGGAAAGGGCATCTGAATTCCTCCATTTTGATGTTTTGGTTTCTTCGTCCCGAACGGTTCAAAAAGTGCGTCCAACTTGTGTCATCAAAGTATGAAACAGCACATTTCCTAACGATTGGAACAACTTGTTCTTGCGTCCATCGCTCTATACTAGACATATAGAAGCGCGTGTTTTGTGTAATGAAGGAGTGACTGATCATGGAAGAAGTCAATTTACTCGTTCTTGCCACGCAGTATATGTTTTGGGTCGGATTCGTCGGAATGGCTGCCGGGACACTCTATTTCCTGGTCGAGCGAAACTCGCTTGCACCGGAATACCGCTCCACGGCAACTGTCGCTGCACTCGTCACCTTTGTCGCTGCCATTCATTATTACTTCATGAAGGATGCCGTCGGAACGTCCGGTCTGTTATCGGAAATCGATGGTTTCCCAACGGAAATCCGCTATATCGATTGGCTCGTCACGACACCGTTGTTGCTCGTCAAGTTTCCGTTGCTGCTCGGTCTGAAAGGTCGGCTTGGCCGGTCCTTGTTAACGAAACTGGTCATCGCCGACATTATTATGATCGTCGGCGGCTACATCGGCGAATCATCGATCAACATCGCCGGTGGGTTCACGCAACTCGGACTGTGGTCGTATCTGATTGGTTGTCTCGCCTGGATTTATATCATCTATCTGCTGTTTACGAACGTCACGAAAGCCGCTGAAAACAAACCGGCTCCGATTCGCGATGCCCTCTTAAAAATGCGGTTGTTCATCTTGATCGGTTGGGCAATCTATCCGATCGGTTACGCTGTCACGCTGTTTGCGCCGGGGGTTGAAATCCAGCTCGTCCGCGAATTGATTTACAACTTTGCCGATTTGACGAACAAGGTCGGGTTCGGTTTGATTGCCTTCTTCGCCGTCAAAACGATGTCGTCCTTATCGTCGCAAAAAGATAACACGTTAACCTCTTAACAAAAGTTTTGAACCAGTTTCGCCGTCAGGCGGAGCTGGTTTTTTTGATTGAGTACTTTCCTTTATTCAGGATCTTGACCAAGGGAGTCAACCTATCCGATATGTCTTGAAAGTAACGTACGATGGACAGGTCCGTCGAAGACTGACAGATTGGCTGGAACGTTATCAATTCTATTCATGTGGACCTTTTACAAAAATCACAAAAGCGATCCGGGACCGTAAGGAAGCGATGCGTCAACCCATCGTATCCAGGCGTATCCAGGCTATCGAACGAGAAAATGGAAGGAACGAACAATAAGATTAAGCTCGTCAAACGTCATGCTTATGGTTACCGAAACCTCGAGCGATTCTTTTTGAACTTACTCCTTGAGCCTGGTCGTAAAATAGCAACCACGTGTTATGGTGATGAACCATATTTTTGTTATATAGTTATTTTTTTGTACGCTAATTAAGAAGGTGGCCCGAGTATCGTCATCTGTCCTATGATTTACACTGCCATTTTAATTTAATTTAATCAATGGAATTACTCTGCACTAAAGTGCCAAGATGCCTAAGCTATTCACCTCTAAGCGACGCATAGGTGGAGGTAGTTCAATATTCAAAACTACTATTTTATATAAAAATGTTTTGATGCTACTACTTTGTGATAATTAAGGATTTGATTCGTTTATTGACAAAAGAAATTAAATACGGTAAATTAGTAATAAATATTTACTATCTATAAAAATTACTAATTTATTTTGGGATTTCCATAAAGAATAATTTTAAAAATCAAGTCTCTTTAAAAAGCAAAAGGAGGAACAGTAAAGTGGAAAAAAATCCAGTTAAAACAAAATTCAATCGTTTTTTGGAAAAATCCAGGTCTTTGGAAAGAATTTATGAAAATTACGCGCTTTCAAAGGGGTTAACGTATATGAGTTTTACGGTGATGAGCATTATCTACGATAACCCCGAAAGTTGTACCCAAAAGCTGATATGTGAAAGTAGCTTATACACAAAGCAAAGCGTCAACCTGATCATTAAGTCTTTTTGGAAAAATGGATATGTGGAATTGAAAGAAGATCCGATCGATCGACGTAACAAGAAGATATATTTCACTAGCAAGGGACGAATATATGCCGACGATGTCATTGGCAATCTTTTAAGTGTAGAAAAGCAAGCAATGGAACAGTTAAGCGATGACCAGTGGGAACAACTTCTACAAATGGTAGAAGTGTTCGAGAAAAATTTTTTAACCGGCATGACGGATCTTCTTCCACCTCACGAATGACACGGTTACCTATCCTTGCATCTTGAAAGGAGAACAAACAATCATGTGGCCACTCATAACGTCTGGAATCGGCTTAGGGCTAATTGACAGTCTTAACCCCTTTACTATATCAGCTCAGGCTGTTTTACAAGCACTTGTAAAAAAAACGCATCATATTTGGTATTACATTTTCGGTACTTTCATCTCCTACTTCATCGGCGGGTTATTGGTAATATATGGGATGGATAAAGTATTCTCATCCTTCTATCGTCACATTATGGCTACGTATAGTAGTGTAATCTTTTCTATAGAAATAACAGTGGGGATAGGTCTTGTGTTCCTAGGCGCTTTCTTTCTTTATAAGCGAAAAACAGCATCTCCAACGATCAAGATAAAAGAGAAAAAAATAACACCACCTAAATCGGTGACCCCTTCATTCTTGCTTATTCTCGGTGTATCGAACACCATAGGTGATTTACCAACGGCCATCCCATATCTGATTTTTATTGCACAACTTGTGGAAGCAAGTATTTCAATGACGTCAGTAATATTTTTACTTTTGATCTATAATGTCATTTATATCCTTCCTCTTGTTCTTTTATTCCTTCTGTACCTTTCCAATCGAAATAAGGTCGATGAATTTATCGAAAAATTCCGAAAAAAATCTGAAAAGATTAGTGAATGGGCGGGCATTATTGTACCAATAGTTGCAGGTTTATTTTTAGGAATTCATGGATACATCAATTTATTCTAATAGACGGGAAGATTAGGCATAGTCATTAGCTGTAATCACGGGTCTTAGACCATTTTCTATCAATTCTTAACTCTTGTATCTTCATAAGGAACATAATAAATGAAATAGGATAGCATCAATTGCTGACGTTATCCTCTCTTGCCTTGTCATTTGGTTGATGGGTGACCGGATAATCAAGGGGCAGACAATGAAATTATTCATGTTGCGCTCTTCTCCGTCTTAATGTTGGCGCAGGCGAATGATTCTCTCTCCTTTGTGCATGCATAGCATTTTCTGTGGATTTAGTAGACCTGTTGATTAAATCGGAAATACAAAACGGAATGTCAACGATTTGCCCCCTTCTTTTCATTTCATATGTTTAAACCCATCCAACCGATCATCTGGCGTGCTCGGAAATCCGCTCAATTCGACTGTTCCGTTATCCTCAACTGAATAGGTGTAGGTGGCGTCAACTTCATTCGCGAACACGACGTCAATTTTATACGGATTCAAGTGTTTGTATCCTTCTTTCCAGTACGGGACCGTCGTCAACGTAAAACGTTCATCCGGATAGGTCTTCTCGAGATACGACTCGACTTGTTTCGCATTATAGGCAACTTTCTGATCGACGAAATAAGGATGGACCATCAAGTAGACGCCATACGCGATACAGATGACACCCGCGAGAGTGAACATCATTGCGCGTCCGCGTGACTTCAACTTTATTCCGAGCAGAACGATTGGCAACACGATTGCAGACAGCATTATCCATTCAATGAGTTCATGTGGTCCCATATCCGTACCCTTCTTTTCATTCTTTCTACACTATTACGGTTTCACCTTCGAAATCCCTGCTTTTTCCATAAAAAAGCAGGCATCCATTTGGATACCTGCCTGATTCGTTATACATTAAAACGACTTGATAATCGTTTCAAATCTTCCGCCATCGTCGCCAGTGATTGCGACGCCGATGAGATTTCCTGCATCGAGGCCATTTGTTCTTCCGTCGAAGCGGAGATGTTCTCCGTTCCGGCAGCCGTACTTTCCGTCACCGATTGAATCTCCCGCATGACGGCAGCAATCTGTTCACTGCCGGCGGCCATCTCTTGGACGGCACCGGATACTTCTTCGACTTGATCTGTCACATCCCCAATCGATCGTTCAATCGCTTGGAACGAAGCCCTCGCTTCTCCGGCAACTTGAATCCCGTTCGTCATCTGTGCCGTCACTTTCTCCATCGACGTAACGGATTGCTCCGTTTCGCGCTGGATGACTTGAATCAAGCTTTCGATTTGTTTCGCAGCAAGCGCCGATTGCTCAGCGAGTGTCTTGACTTCCGCTGCGACGACTGCAAATCCACGTCCTTGTTCGCCGGCCCGGGCCGCTTCGATGGCAGCGTTAAGCGCCAACAGGTTCGTCTGCGCCGCAATCCCGGTGATTGAATCGGTAATCTGTCCGATTTCCTGCGACCGGTTGCCGAGTCCGACGATGACTTGACCCAGCTCCGTGAAATCAGTGTTGATCCGTTCCATCTGCTGACCGAGTTGGCTGACGACCTGTCCGCCGTGCATGACTTTCCCCATCGCGTCACTCGTCACGTCCGTCATTTGTTGCGCGTTGCCGGCAACTTGGTTGACACCGGACGTCAAGTCTTGCACCGTCCGTGATGCACCGGACACTTGATTCAATTGTTGACCAGCGCCACTGGCGATTTCCTCCATCGTCACGGCGACCATTTCCGTCGCTTTCGTCGTCGCTTCCGCATTGGTACTTAATTCGTCTGACGCCGTCGCCACATGTTTTGACGTGTCCGTCATTTCAATGATGACGTGGTGCAACTGTTCCGTCATCGTGTTGAATGATGTCGTCAATTGACCAAGTTCGTCTTTTGAAACGTAATCACCGCGGACCATTAAATCACCGTCCCCGGACTGTTTCATCCAGCCTTGCAGTGAACGGATCGGTTGTGTGATCAGACGCGTGATATAGATGGCGAGACCGGCAAACAACAGCAGGGCGATGATGAAAATCCCAAGCATGATGTAGAGTGCAGTTTGCTTTTCGTGCTGGTTCAACGCATTCAGGTCTTTTGCCTGCTTCGTCATCGACATCATCAGACTTTTCGCGGAGTCCGCAACGTTGTCCCGCGTTTTTTCCAAGCTTTCCGTATAGACGCGGTACGCTTCGTCTTTGTTGTCTTGGACGGCTAAGTCTTGAATCGTACTCAGACCATTGTCGTAAGCAAGGACATTATCTTTTAACGCTTCCACTTGTTCTTCCGATTGTTTTGTCGGTACCGCAGTCCGCTCAAACTTATTGAGTGACGACCGGATTTGTGCTTGCCGCTGATCGATCTGACCTTGCAGATCTTCGACACGCGCCGGATCTTTCGTCAACATCATCTCGACCAGAAACGAATCGAGCGCCCGGGTGTCAATCCGGATTTGTGCTACCTCTTGCACCGGTATCAGATTTTCCTGATACATCGTTTGTGACGCATTCGCCATCTGATTCAGAAAATAGAGTCCGGCACTGGCCAGGAGAATCATTGCAATGATGGCTGTCGCAATCAACAGTTGAATCTTTCTTCGTACACTTACATTTTTCATCTATGTATCCCTCCCCCTCCTTTATCGGTAATTCAGCTGAAAATTTCAGTGTTTTTTGATTTTTTGACACCTGACCCTTCCGTTAATGTGTTCGGTCGAGGTCTCGCTTACGACAAAAAATGCCGGATTCGATATAATCAGAATCATACAGAAACCAAAGGAGTGAACGCTGTGCAGTCTGTCTCAAACGAAATCACGCAGTTCCGCGGAACGCATTATGAGTTTGGTCGCGAACAGGGACGCTACGTGAAACGGAATGAACTGCTTCATAACCGCGAAGACAACTGGAAGATCCGTGTTCCGCGTTTTCAAGTCGATCCGGCAGAAACAAAAAAGATGTTTCTGCGGTACGCCCCGCATATCTGGGACGAGTTACTCGGCTTGCAGGATGAACTGGAATTAACACTTGCCGATACATTGCTCCACTTTGGTCATTACCGGGTCGAAGGACCAAAAAGTGGCTGTTCGATCATGACCGGCGATAATTTCCTCGTCCGAAACTACGATTATCATCCGATGACATACGATGGACGCTTTTCTGTCTTCCAACCGACCGACGGCGGTTCTGCCATCATCGGACCGGCTTCCCGCGTCACGGGACGAATGGACGGGATGAACGAACATGGTCTCGCGATGGGCTATAATTTCATCAATCGCCGCCGCCCGGGCGATGGCTTCGTCAGCTTCATGATCGGACGGATTATCCTCGAGATGTGTACGTCCGTCGATGATGCCATCTCGCTTGTTAAGGAGATACCGCACCGGGGATCGTTCAGTTACGTCGTCCATGATCGGTCGAATCGGTCGTTCGTCATCGAGGCGACGGCACGGGACATCGAAGTCCGGGAGACGAATCTCTGTACGAATCATTTTGATTTGCTGCAACACGAAAACCGGTTCCACCTCGACGACTCGAAACGGCGGATGATGGAGCTGAAGACGCACCAACACATGATTCAAGATGCCGAATCAGCGTTCCGTCTGCTGAACGATTCCGATAAAGGTGTCTTTTCCGATCTCTACAGCCACTGGGCGGGGACAATTCACACGTCAGCCTATTTCCCGTCGGACATGAAAGTCTGGTTTGCTTTAGGAGGCGACCAGCAACCGGTCGAGTTTGACTTTAAGGACTGGCTCGCTGGAAATGACTTTACGCTCTCGCACATCAACGGTGAAATCGAAACGGATATCCAGTTCGCGAATACCCTTCAGACTTGGCGCTGATGGTTCGAACGTGCTTCTGATTTTGATACATCTTCCTACAAAAAAAGAGGCGGAATCGTGAGATTCGCCTCTTTTTTCTCGTCTCTGTTAATTTTCAAAGTCGACCGTCAACGTCGTTTCTTTCCAACGCTCGATGTTTTCCGTCAGAGTACTCAATTTATGGGAAGCTGCTTGATATGCCGCTTTTCCAAGTAACAGGCGTAGCGGTGGCTGTTCCGCTTCCACTAGCTGAAGAATGGCGTCTGCTGCTTTTTCAGGATTACCCGGTTCCTGCCCGCTTTGTTGTGACACGCCTTGAAGCATCTGACCGACGATCGTTTCCTTATATTCCGGAATCGCTGTATCCGTTTTCGCTGAAGACCGTCCGCTCCAGTCCGTCCGGAAACCACTCGGCTCGACTAGGGTAACATTGATGTTCAAGTGTGCCACTTCCTGTGCCAGACTTTCAGAGATGCCTTCCACCGCGTATTTCGTTGCATGATAATATCCGAGAGTCGGAAACGAAACTAAACCACCAATCGAAGAGAAATTGATGATATGTCCACTTTTCTGCTGACGCATCTGCGGCAGGACCGCATTGGTCATCTGCATCAGTCCCCAGAAATTGATTTCAAACATCTTACGCGTCTCTTCTTCCATTCCCTCTTCGACCGAACTGAAATAACCAATTCCGGCATTGTTGATAAGAACGTCGATGCGGCCAAACCGGCTCAAACTTTGCGCAACGGCTTCCGTGATTTGGTCCTGATTCGTGACATCAAGCGGCAAAGTTAAGACACGGTCTTCTGCTCCTGCCGTCAACGTCTCAATCTGACTGACGTTTCGAGCTGTCGCTACGACACGGTAACCTGACTTGATGGCACGCTCTGCGATTTGACGGCCAAATCCGGTCGAACATCCGGTGATGAATAGTACTTTTGACGCTGTAGACATAAAAACACTCCTTCAATTGTTAGTAGGCAGTAAACATCGCCTTCTCTAACAATCTACATCTTCAAGTTAACTTGAAGTCAACCATCAAATCAGCGGATCCCTATTTTTTAATTGACGATGCATCAGCACATCATACACCGCGATCTTTCGGATGATCTTTTCCAAGTTCATTTGCGTTTTCGCTAATGTTTGTTCGACTTCCTGTTTGTGATGCACTAACATCTCTCGACGGTCCGTCAATCGGTCGTCGCCTTCTGTGATCATAGCCGTATAGCTTTTAATGCGCTCAATCGACATTCCTGTATTTTTTAAGGCAAGCACCAGCTCTAACCAAGCCAGCACTTCTTCTGAATACACTCTGCGTCCGATATCATTTCGATCGACTTGCGGCAAAATCCCTTCTTCCTCGTAATAACGCAACGTGGAAGCGGGTAATCCCGTCAACTTTCCGACTTCCGTAATGGTGTACATGATTTTTCTCCACCTTCTCATTTTTTATTTGTTCCAGTATAACGTACTTACTGAAGAGATGACTCACGTTTGCGTGTGGCGGTCGGCATCGGTTTTCTGTATTAGTCAAACCAAAACGGGAACCCGTATGAACGAGTTCCCGTTGTAAGCAAATGAATGTCAGTTTACCGTTTTCACCATATGTAAATCCGTCGTGACGAATCCCGTTGTTTCATACAGCTGAATCGCCCGAGTGTTATGGGCAAAAACGTGTAATTTGATTTTTTTGATGTTCATCCGTCGTGCGACCTGTTCGAGCATCTCCATCGCTTGCCGCCCGTATCCTTTCCCCTGGTAGGTGTCTTCAATTCGGAAATCAAAAATAAAAGCAGTCCGTCCGTGTGTCGATTCACTTAATTGAAACCAGATCATGCCAACGGAAGTATGTTCCGTATCGTCAACAATCGAAAACAGATAATGCTGTTTCGTTTGAATCCCGTCCGGTAATAATTGCGCATACTCCGCCGTCGAACGGTCGACGGCTTCGACCTCTGCCCATGTCCCTGCCTTGATCTTCTCCTGCGCATATTCGTTGATCGCTTCCGGTAAATACGATTCATAAGCTACTTCCGACATTTTTTCAAATTGAATCATCATCCATCCTCCTTTGTTTTAGTTCAAACGGGTGTCTGTCTGCAGATCGGTCCCAATGAATGCACTTGACCAATCCCGTGCGAGCATCGCATAAACAGCCAGATCATGATACGTACCATACAGCCGTTCCGCATCGCGCAAAATTCCTTCTTGCTGAAACCCGAGGCGCTCCGGAATCTTCCGGCTCCGCGAGTTGCCGACTGCACATTCGATGACGACACGATTCAGCTGCAACGTCGTAAAGCAATAGTCCGTCACAAAGGCAACAACCGTTGTCATCAATCCTTTGCCGCGCCCGTTGCCGGTCAGGTAATAACCGATGGAAGTTTGGCGTAACGTCTGATTGATTTCGTGTAAGGCGACCGTCCCGACGAGTTCGCCTTCAAAATAAATCCCGCAAGTCAATCCGTTGCCATTCGCATAAGCCGTCAACCAGGCCGGAATGATTTCGTCCCGGTAATCATCCGGTCCGGTCGTCCCGTCGACCCAGCCGAGCCACTCCCGCAGATGTTCCCGATTGGCGTCGACCAGAGCATAAAGTGCCTCTGCATCTTGACGCTCAATCAACTTCAAACTCAGTTGATCCGTGATGTGGTGCATGAACATCTGTCTTCACTCCTTATGTAACGTCTAAAGTTATACTTTAGACGTTGACCGTTAAAACACCTGCTTGAGAATCTGTTGTTGGCTGGATTGGGACAAATTTTTATGAATGACTTCTTTTGGTTTCGTCGTTAACGCCTGTTCAAGGAAGTTCGCTTGCGACCGTTCCCCGATGACAACAATCTGTTCCCAACCGAGGGAACGATTCAGTTTTTCAACCTCTCCCGACAATTCCCGGTAAAATCGTTCCGCCTGCTTTTCGACCCGATCCCGGAAATCATCCGTTTGACTGCTGCTTGAGGCCCCACTACGGCTGCTTCGTCCCTGATAACGCCGCCACTGTCCTGTATCAAGATCCAGTTCATAGTCGTGCGTCGCGTCGACTTCGCCGAGCCGAACGTCGAGCACAGTCGCGGAATCCAGATTCGTCAGCACAATGCCGGTCCGCGGGAATTGTTGATCGAGCACTTCAAGTTGATTAAGATTCGGTTTTGCGTGATAACTGATTTCATCCGTCACATCGAGTTGCAAAAAATACACTTCATGAAGCGAGTCGTCGCTTGAGACAAAGGCGACGATGCTGCGGAGTAAACTCGTCCGCTCGTTATTGATCGCTTGTTCCAGTTTCGTAAAAGCCGATTCGACATCTTTTTTATTCTCCTGCTCCGTCAAGAGACGTTTTTTCTCATTCCGTAAAATCGTTTCCCATTGATTCCGCTTATCCGGTGCCGTACTGAGATACACCGACAAGATGTGCGTCGAGCTTTCAAAATCCTTTAGCCGTTTGATATCTTCTCCAAGTCCCATGATAATGCCTCCCTTTAGTAAATGAATGACGCTAAAATACCGGTGATGAAAACGGATGTGATCGTGACCGTCGAGAAGCCGGCAACGACCATCTTTGGTAAAATTTCATCTTCGATGATCTGGACCTCGTCTTCCGTCTCCCCGATATTTTTAGCCGCTTCTTGACTGAGAATCAATGTACCTGGAAAACCATATAGTGACGTCAAACCGATTGCAATCGCCATCGGGTACGAATAACCGAGGAATTTCCCGGCAAGCATCGCGAACAACACGATCCCGAGTACACCAAGGATGAAGGCGATCAACAGTGGCACAAACAGTTCGACGAGATCCGCAAATGACGTGGTTGCGAGTGGTCCGAAGATGATCAATAGAATCGCGAGCATCATCAAGCCGTACGCGTCGATTCCGTTCAAGACATTTGGTTTCAAGACACCGGTCGCCCGTAAGGCAATCCCGAGTAACAAGGCGATGACGAACGTATTGAGCCAGCCGTTCGTCAAGCCGCTTAGGAATGACGAGACGATGACGACGACACCGACGACAAACAACGTTCCGGCCGTCGTTTGGAACGGCTCCGGCAAAATCGTTTGTTTTTCCGGTGATTCCGCCGGATCAAGGGCGGCTTTTTTCGTGATGCTGCCATCCCGGACCCCGTCCCGGATCCGTAACGCTTCCTTGCGCAGGATGACCGACGTCAGCGGAAAACCGATCAAGCCTTGCAACGCCGCAATCAAGACCGGAAAAACGGCGACCGAGATCAATCCGGCATTCAACGCTTGTTCCTGAACGATGATGACGGAAATCGTTCCGCCGCTGACCGCGGCAATCGCGCTGAGGACATAGTTCGTATCGAGGAACAGCCGACCGATCGTAAAGAGTAACACACTGATCCCAATCACCGCTGATACCCCGATCAGAAACGTTTTCCACTGCCGTTTAAATTCATCGAGACTGATGAGCGTTCCGAGATGGACGATGATCATCCCGACGACGGTTTGTCCGAGTGGCAGCAAAGCCGACGTCGGCAGGAGATCTTCCGGGAACAGGTTGGTCTTGAATCCGATCAAGAAGATGATGGAGGCAACAAATAAGGAAGATAATAAGGCCTTTGTTTTTTTCGAGATATAATCGCTGACCGTCCAGATGAGCATGATGATCGTAAAGGCAATAATCGGTTGCATACGTATTCCTCCCTTTTAAACGACCGGTTGGTAGTTAAACCCGAGACCATGAACGTCGGCGACATTGTAAACGATGATGAAGGAACCGCGGTCAATTTGGTGGATTGCCCGGATGACAGCGGCATATTCGGAACGTTTCATGACGACCATCAGCATTTTTTTCTGTTCTCCCGAGTAACCGCCTTCAACAGTAAAGACGGTCATCCCTCGGTCAAGCGACGTCAGCAGGTAATTGCGGATCTCGTCCGCATGCAACTCACTCGTGACGAAGATTGCTTTTTTCCGTTCAAGCCCGATTTCGATATACCCCATCACAAACGTCGTGATGACGATCGAGGCGACCGCAAACAAAAATTCTTCCAAACCAAAGACGAAAATGTTAAAGACGACAATCGTCGCATCGGTCAAAAAATAGCCGACGGACGTATTCAACTTAAAGTATTTGTGGAAAATCAACGGTGGAATCGTCGTCCCGCCGCTGGACGCTCCGAACCAATAAAGCGTAGCGACACCTATCGCAAACAGCACACTCCCAAAGGCGACCGAGAAGAAGCGGTCGGAGACAATCATCGTTTCCGGAATGATTCCTAGTGCAAGAGGCAACATCAGACTGCCGAGAACGGACTTTAAGAAGACTTCTTTGCCTAAAAATACGAAGGCAAACAATAACATCAACAGATTGAGAACCAAGACGACAATCGAACGGTCAATGCCCAACACTTCTTCCAACAGAATCCCGATCCCGGTGACTCCGCCCGCTGCAACATGATGTGGTCCTAAAAAGAGATTGATGCCGGCAGCGAGGACAAAAATGGCCAGGATAATCAAAACAGTTTCACGAAACAGTTTCATCACCCGGCCCCCTTACGCTGACGGATCTGGGAAGGACGGCATCTGCCGGACCAGTTCCAAGGCAAAAACGACGGCTTGTTCGAACTCGGTGATTGGAATATATTCTTCGACCGTATGAATCTCTTCATAACCAATCGACACATTGACGACGACTTTGCCTTGTTCATTAAAAACGTTGGCATCCGTGCCACCACCACTCCGTTCAAACCGGGCAGGACGACCGATGGTTTCCAGACAGTGTTTGGCATGTGCGAGCAACGGATGGTTGTCTTCGAAATGATAGCCGGTGATGAGCGGTGTCGCCTTGAAGTCGAGTTTAGCGCCGAATCGTGTCACCTCCTCGTTTAAAATCGTTTCGATTGCTTCGACCTGATCGAGACACTTTTGATGATCAAACGAGCGGACTTCCGCGACGAGCTCGAGGTGTTCCATGACGACGTTCATCGCCGTTCCCCCCTTCACCTGACCGATGTTCGCCGTCGTTTCGTGATCGATCCGCCCCAGTTTCATCCGGCTGATTGCTTGGGCCGCGACTTCAATCGCCGAAATCCCTTTTTCCGGCTCAAGTCCGGCATGGGCAGCGCGACCGGTCAGTCGGATATCCAAGCGGTACATCGACGGACTCGTCGTGATGATGCCGCCGACCGGTCCGCCGTTATCAAGGACGTAACCAAATTTCGCCTGCAGCATCGACATATCGACCGCCTTTGCACCGAGGAGCCCGACTTCTTCTCCGGCTGTCAGGATGAATTCAATCGGACCGTGCCGAATCTGCTGTTCTTTTAACCGTTTGACTAACTCCAGCATGATGGCGATGCCGGCCTTATCGTCCGCACCAAGGATCGTCGTTTGATCGGACTCAATCCGTCCGTCCCG
Source organism: Exiguobacterium sp. S22-S28 (assembly GCF_043359615.1). Taxonomy (NCBI): domain Bacteria; kingdom Bacillati; phylum Bacillota; class Bacilli; order Caryophanales; genus Exiguobacterium; species Exiguobacterium sp. S22-S28. The sequence continues at coordinate 62,205 of NZ_JBHFFC010000027.1, forward strand.
TTCAAGCGGACGAATGCCTTGACCGGGAGAAACCGTATCCATATGCGACGAGAAAAAGACCGGTTCGATCGACGTGTCTCCGTCGAGCCGGGCAACGAAGTTATTGGCACCCAGTCCCGTCTTTTCTTTCGTCGCATCTTCGTCGATGGTCAGACCAAGCGCCTGAAAACGCCCGATCAAGTCCTGTTGAAACGGACCTTCCGCATAAGATACGGAGTCGATTTGAACCAGTTCCATGAATTCTTGGATCAGTCGTGTCGTTGACATCGGAGTCCCTCCTATTCATTCCGCCCATTTACGATTAGCCGTAAACGCGACGGTGAGCCACTTGGTTTGCGGCAACCAATCAAGTGCCGCGTCGATTTGTTCACGTATCAAATCTTGTGCAAGGTTGAGCCTTTGCAATGATTGAATATGTTTGAGAGGACACTATACGACGAACGTATAGGACGGATGGTCAGGTAACTGACAGCGGGAACATCGATTAAGTAGGAGAAAGACGATGAGATATTGAAAGAAAACAAGAATGGGTTCCAATGATTCTTTGCCAAACGGGAAGTGGACATCATCCTTAACGGTGATGAACCGACCACCTCGAAGCGAAAAAACACTTAAGACGACACTCAGTAAGGCATAAAGTCCGTCAAACAGAACAAAAGAGGAAGAAAGAAGGAATCCGGCGGCAATGCCAAACACCGATAAGAAAAGAGAACTAAAGATGGAATGTTGCAACAAACGGTCTTCGATGACCGGATCTTTTACTTGCGCCAACCGCTTCACCTCCCATGACGGAAGTGGCTATCAGGTCTGCTGAACGATGACGGCATGACACATCTCTGAACAATGAATCGAAGTTAATTTATGATTACCCCTTTTTTGAAGCAAATAACAATTAAATGTGAAAAAGCACATATCTTTCAGAATTTTCACGCTATTTAAAGCGATTTCGGGGAAAGAATACAACATGCCACTTATTTTCAAGGGAGGAGATTGCCTTGTCCGGATTGATTTCCAATCGTTCCTTTCGTATCGGTCTGTTCATCCTGCTTGTACTTGGCATCATCTATATGGCACGACAGGTCGACTTTCTCTTTTATCCGTTACTTGTCCTGTTTACGACGATTTTCACCCCGTTCATCATCGCCGGGATTTTATTTTACCTCTCCGTCGGTTTCGTCGATTCACTCGAACGTCGTCTGCGGTCGCGTAAACTGGCGATTTTTATCGTCTTGCTTTTATTACTTGTACTCGTCATCGTATTCCTTTTGACGTTATTCCCGCTGATCACGAAACAGCTTTTTGCCTTCATCAGTGCCGTCCCCGGTTTTGCTGAACGTCTGTACACACAATCCCTGTCGCTTTACGCCAAATACGGGACGTCGATTCCGTCACTCGAGAGCCAGTTTTCATCGGTCGAAAGTTCGATGAAAAGCGCGACCGCACTCCTCGGGAACGTCTTTTCCTCGATTGCCGGTTCCGTGCTTTGGCTGATTCAGTTGATTGCCTCGACCATTTTCACCTTATTCATCGCCCTTTTTTTATACGTCTTCATGTTGGTCGACGGAAAAAAATTACCGAATGCGTTGGTCCAGTTCATCCCGATCAGTTACCGCAAGGAAGCCCTGCTGATTTTAAAAGACATGAACGGGACGATCCGCTCTTACGTCCGGGCGCAATTGATCGTCTGTACATTCGTCGGAAGTCTCGCAACACTTGTCCTGTGGTGGCTCGATGTCCCGTATTTCTTACCGCTTGGTCTGTTCATCTTCGCGACGAATATCATCCCGTATCTCGGACCGTTCCTCGGCGCTGCGCCGGCCGTCTTGATCGGCTTCTTGGATGAACCGATCAAAGGTTTATATGTCATCATCGGCATCACGATTGTCCAGCAACTGGATGCCAATGTCATCTCCCCGCTCGTTCAGGGAAAATCCTTGAAGGTGCATCCGATTACGATTACGGTCGTCCTGCTCGTCGCCGGGCAACTGGCGGGAATTCTCGGTATGTTGCTGGCCGTCCCGTTTTATGCCGTCGCAAAGGTGACGGTGCTGAATGTGATTAAGCTCGCTAAATTACGCAAGACGGCGTTACTTGCGGACAAACCAATCCCGAATTCGGTCCCAGAAAAACCACACTAAAAAGAGACAGAGTGCGAGCAGACCAGGAAGCAACAGGACACCACCATGGGTCGCCCACCATGTCGAAAAGCGGTTCAACAGACCGTAGGCGCCGAGCCGATTAACGAGAATCGTCCAGAGCAACGCATAGACGCCGGTTCCGGCTAACGTCACGAGCACATAGGGGCGAAACGGATAGGCGAGCAGTCCTGCCATATAATGAATCGGACGCCGGACACCCGGCAGGAAAAACGACATGGCAATGGCGACCGTTCCTTTCTCCTGCAGAATCACTTCGGCTTTCGCAAGATGTTTATTGGTCAATAACTTTCGAAAGAAGGGAAGTTCGCGAAAAATACGGGGAATGCCGTAAAACAGATTAAAACACACGAAACAGGCGGACCAGACGGATAAAAAAATCAGGATAAGTGCTTGATCCTGGCGTAACCAGCTACTGATTTGGCGGATGACCAACAAATCATCCGAAATCGGGATGAACAAGATACTCGAGATGAACCGGATCCATTCCGAAAACATGCTGTCTTCCCTCCCATCGAAGTCATTCTTTCTGAAAACGAGGTGTTCGTATTGATGGACTATACCCTAATCTTGCCGGTTTTGCTCTATGTTGTCCTGTTTGCCAACGTCGCTGCGGCAATCGCCATCCTGTTTTTCGAACGGCGTGACGTCAGTGCCACCTGGGCCTGGCTGATGATTCTCTTTTTCTTACCTGTCATCGGCTTTTTGATTTACTTATTGTTTGGCCGGTCGTTGAAACAAGAGACATTTTATCACGTCCCGGAAGCACGCCGATTGGCGCGCGAAGAAGAGCTTGTGGCGCAAGCGAACGACGAAGTCCACCGCGCAGCACCGCTTTACCCGTACCGGAAGTTGATTCAAGCCAACCGCTCGTCAGGGGCCCTGTTGACGGAAGCGACCGATATCCGGACGCTGTTCGACGGTCATCAAAAATTTGATACGTTGCTCGCTGACATACAGAGCGCCCAAGTCGAAATCAACATTCAATACTTCATTTTAAAGCGCGATCCGCTCGGCGACCGTCTACTGAACGCTTTGTTCGAACAGGCAAAACGCGGCGTCAAAGTCCGGATTCTGTATGACGCCGTCGGCTCGTGGAAACTAAAAGCGAAGGACTTCGCGGCGTTCAAACAAGACGGCGGTGAAGTCCGCTCCTTCTTCTCTTCGCCGCTCGGTATCTTAAACCTGCGGATCAACAACCGGAATCACCGGAAACTCTGTACGATCGACCGGCAAATCGGGTATATCGGCGGCTTTAACGTCGGATCGGAATACCTCGGAGAAGACGAACACTTCGGCTACTGGAGGGATACCCACCTCCGGGTCCTCGGTCCCGTCGTCGAAGAACTCGAGTTCCATTTTGAACAGGACTGGGATGCTGCAAGCAACGAGCGGACGGACTGGTCGACCGCCCCGATTCCACCGCTTGAAGTTGCGACGGACCGGGTGCCGGTTCAAATCGTGACGTCCGGTCCAACATCGGAAACGGAATATTTGAAAAACATGCTGATTCAGATGATTCATACGGCGGAAAAATCAATCTACATCCAGTCGCCCTACTTTATTCCCGATGCCAGCTTCATGGATGCCTGCCGGATTGCCTTAGCTTCCGGTGTTTCCCTCAAAATCATGATTCCGAACCAGCCGGATCATCCCTTTGTCTACTGGGCGACATATGCGGCAGTCGGCGAATTGATTCAACATGGAGCCGAAGTCTACACGTATGAGATCGGCTTCATGCATGCGAAGACGATTGTCGTCGACGGGAAAATCGCCTCGGTCGGGACAACAAACATCGACGCCCGCAGTTTCCGGTTGAACTTCGAGATGAATGCGATTTTGTACGATGCGACGATTGCGGAAGAACTCGAGCTGCTCTTTTTGTCCGACGTTGCCGACAGTGCCTTGCTGACCCGGGAAAAATATGCCACCCGTCCGCGAATAATCCGCTTTAAGGAAAGTATCTCGCGGCTGTTGTCGCCGATTTTGTAAAACTTGCTCGGTTATGAATTGAAGAACTTCACTCGAAAGGAGAACTTGTAAAAATAGTCAAAATTATGAAATAATAATTTTGGAACTCATTTTAATTATTGGCTATTCAGCAATGAAAAGGAGGATGGATATGGGGATTTTGTTGATTGTGACAGTAGCGTTTTTGCCGATTTTTTATAATATGCATAAACGCTTGCGGATTTTAGAAGATAAACTTCGTGAATATGAGCGGTAAAGGGTCAAATGAATTTCACTCATTAATTAACTCATTTATCGCTAAACATACTCATTTTACATAATTTTGAGTATGTTTAGCGCATTTGACTATGTTTAATGAGTTCATTTTCCTGTTAAATATGTTCATTTGCCATAAAAATGAACATGTTTAATGGCAGAGAGTGGCGTACCGAATAAATCAATGAAAGGAGATAAAAATGATGAAAAACATTGAAGCTGTATTTTTGGATCGAGATGGAACGATCGGCGGCGACTCTACAATTCACTACCCGGGAGAATTTGAACTGTTTCCTTATACTTCTTTGGAAATCAATCGATTAAAAAAAGACCAGATTCCATTATTTTCATTTACAAATCAACCTGGTATCTCCAAAGGGTTAGCAACCATAAAAGACTTTCAACAGGAATTGACTAGATTTGGTTTTGATGATGTTTACATATGTCCACACACGCCTTATGAAGGTTGCACGTGCCGGAAGCCTGATATCGGAATGTTATTGAAGGCGTCAAAAACTCATAATTTAAATCTAGAGAATTGTGTCGTCATCGGTGATCGTTGGACCGATATGCTGGCAGCTTCAAAAGCAGGATGCCTTAAAATATTAGTGAAAACAGGCGCAGGTGAAACTTCGCTTAATGATCATCATGACGAATTAAATAACATCTATATTGACTACATTGCAAGTGACTTAAAGGATGCCATCAGTTGGTTGTACAGCAAGTATTATTTAACTGACCGAGCATGAAACAAGATAGAGTATCGCTTCCTCGTCCGGTGTCAGCACGTACTGCTCGGCACGGCCGATTGGCGCATCGATTTGAATCGAAAATCCGGTCTCTTCAAGCAGCTCCCTGTGAAGTGCTTGCTCCGGTGTTTCTCCCCGCTCGATTCCCCCACCCGGCAACAAAAGATTATTCAATTGGGTCTCGACGGTTAAGAATGTCTGCTGTCGTTGATCGTATGCGACGCCATAAACACTCTGTTTGTACTGGTAGTGCCGCCCTTTCAATTTCACACCAAAAGTCGGTCTCTTCTTTTCATCAGATATCATCGGTCGTCTCTCCTAATAGTTCCCCGTTAATTTCCCGCCGTCGTCCCACCGTCCGAGCATTTTTCCTTGTGCCGTGTATTTCAAAAAGTTGGCCAAGCGTTTTTCATATTCCAGACTACCAGGTTTGTATTCCTGAATATAACTGATCCGGACCCGGACATCCAGATCGGGCAACGTCTTAAAAAACTGATAAGTTGTTGCGTCTTTTTTTAATTCCTCGAGAATCGCTTCATCGATGTCAAACGGTGTCTCTAAGTTCGGCAACACCTTTCTTCCCTGTTCGTGCATCTTTCCGAGTGCCGTCAAACGACGGACCCGTTCCTTGTTTAGTTCCGTCCAGTGACTGTTTTTACGGCGCGGCGTAAAGCGTTGGGCTTTTGTTGAGTCATCCATCTTTTTGCTGATTCCGTCAATCCAGCCAAAACAAAGCGCTTCCTCAACCGTCTCGATATAATCCAGCTGGTAGTCACCCGCATCCCTTTTATAGAAGACGAGCCAAATCTCGTTCTCTGTTAAATGGTTACTTTCCAACCAATTGCGCCACTCTTCGATTCGTTCGACATGTAATTGTGTCGTGATGTCCATGAATTCCTCCGATTCAATCAAATCGTTTCCAGTGACCTTCTGAAATCACTTCCACTACACCATCAACAACCTGAATCGCCGTTTGATCATCAATCGCATAGGATGGTCCTGTGAGATCAGCCGCCCATTTGACGGCCTCGTCTAATGTATTTTCCGGTAACAGTTCGTGATCCAGATGCGGGAAAATCGAAAAATCAACCAATCCCAGCGTTTCATCCGACGTTGTATGAGGCGGTGTCCACTCCACGAACGCCTGACCAATCCGCGGCGTCAGCACCATGCTACCGGCACTTAATCCGACGTAGACTGCTTTTAGCGAAGTCAATCGCTCTGCAAGTCCAGACTTTTTCATCCAGTAGTTTAAAAATAGGGGATCTCCGCCATTCACCAACAGCACATCTGCCTGTTCGACAAGTGGTACCCAGAGTGATTCATCCAAGCTTGGTAGTGCCGTCAATTCGAGAACACCCACCGACTGAAATCCTAATTCACACATCGGTGTTGAACCGGTTCCTGTGATGAATGAGTACGCATGGTACGGACCCTCCTTCATTCCGTAAACGGCCGTCGGAATACACAAGGCATGTGCCTCCGCAATCGGTTTTCCGAGTAAGTCGACGAGTGCACGACGTTGACTGTCATTTTGAATGCCGCCTGAAGTCAGCAATGCTTTCATAAGAACCCTTCTTTCCGGATTGAATGATGAAGCGATTCACGATTCTATACTACTTCTTCACATTTCATGTTTATCCTGTTCCTGTTGCTCTATCGATTTAGGTTCAGACAAAAAACGTCAGCAAGTAAAATCGGCAGAATAGACCGGCTTTACTTACTGACGTGGAGACAATCAAGCTTCTGTTAATAAGGATTGAGCCTGTTCGAGGACCAAGTCCCCTTTCATCAGACCATACGCCATCTGATTGATGATCGCGACGCGAACCCCTTTTGGTTCTGCTGCTTGGCGAATCTTCGTTTCTAAATACCGGACTTGTGGTCCGATTAAAATCACATCCGTCTGATCCAGATGATGCGATAATTCACTTTCGGGAATGGCTTCGATCGTCACATCAAGAGCTTGTGCCTCAGCTTGTTCACGCATTTTCCGAACTAAGATGGATGTCGACATGCCGGCCGAGCAAACGAGTAAAATATTCATGATTTTTCCTCCAGTCGTGTGAGTCGCGTATACAGTTCGACCATCTCGACAGCTAAATCTCTGACGGTCATCGCTGTCATCAAATGGTCTTGGGCATGAATCAATAGAATCGATAACGGCGTCTCAAGCCCTTTTGCTTCGTCCTGCAGTAAGGTCGTTTGGGCACGATGCGCCTGTAGACTTTCTTGATTGGCTTCTTCCAGTTTGGTTTGTGCTAACGAAAGGTCTCCTTTTTTAGCAGCCTGAATGGATTCCATTGCTGCCGAACGGGCATTCCCTGCATGAAGAATCATTGTAAACGATAGGATTTGCAGTTCTTCTGTCATCAGCTTGCCAGCTTCCCTTCTGTTTGTTTTTTCATCGCCCGGACACCTGCTGCGACGAACGGGACATAAATCGCTGTCGCGAGCGTCAAGTTGACGACTTGTAGTGCGATTCCGCGCCAACTCCCGCCTGTCACGAGATAGCCGCTGATTAAAGGCGGTGTCGTCCACGGTAAAATCGCGACGGTTTTTGGCACCAGTCCAGTCGACAACGCGACATAGGACACGATCGTCAATGTGACCGGCACCAAGATGAATGGAATCAACATGATCGGGTTCAAGACGATCGGTAAGCCGAAAATCACCGGTTCGTTGATGTTGAATAATCCAGCGGGTGTCGATAACTTGGCGACTTCGCGGTAAGGATGATTTTTCTGTTCACGGATGACAAAGAAAATCGCAAAGAGAAGAGCCAGCGTCGTACCGGAGCCCCCTATGAATACGAAGGAGTCAAGGAAAGGTTTCGTTACCGTATTCGGGACGTCGTAAGCAGAAGTCCCCGCTTGGAATGCTTCCAAGTTCTGTTGAATCAACGGCAGATAAATCGGTTCGATGACGGCTCCGATGATGTTTGTCCCGTGTAAGCCGAAGAACCAGAGGATATGATTTAAAAAGGCAATTGCAATCGCAGCCGGAAGTGTGTCTCCAAACCCTTGTAACGGTTTTTGGATACTGTTGAAGATGACTTCAAACAGGCTTGATTCAATGGCGAGTGTCATAAATAATTGGAATCCGCCGACGAGGATCAAAATTAACGTTGCCGGAATCAATGCTTGGAACGAGCGGACGACACCATCCGGAACACCATCCGGCATCGAAATCGTCAACCGTGTCTTCAGTAAGATGCGAAACAGCTCGGTCGTCAAAAGAGAAAGAATGATGGCGACGAATAGTCCTTGCGCGCCGAGCCAGGCAAAACTGAGTCCCCAGTCTTTCGTGACCGGAACGAGAATGATATAGGAGGCGACGGAAATCAACCCTGCCGACAACGGATCGACATCGTAACTTTTAGCCAGGCTGTAGGCGATCGAAAAAGCCACCAGCAATCCTAAAATCGCAAACGATCCGTTCCAGATGTTACCCCCTAACCCTTGCCAGTTTCCTTCTCCAAACAGCCCGTTCATCCAACCGACGAAATCAAGACTGCCGATGGCGGGGAAGTTATTGATCAGTATCGCGAGAGACCCGACGATGATCAGGGGCATAATGGCGACGAATCCATCCCGTATCGCGACGAGATGGCGTTGGGCCCCGATTCTTCCTGCGATTTCAATGAATTTATTCATGTCCGTTGCGCCTCCTTGGATTGAAATTGTGGTAACCATGCTGCGTGCGCAAGCAACATCTCCTCGAGTAGCGGTTGCGCACGCTTTTCATCTTGAATCAATGGATTCATCAAAAAGGCTAAGTAAGCGTCTTTGGTTGATCCGCTTAATGCGGCTTGAATCGTCAGTTCTTCCATCTGCTTCATCTGCACAATCAATCCTTTGACGGATAATGGTAATGGTCCGACCGCAATCGGGAGCGGACCGTCTTTCGTAATGACGGCGTTGACTTCGATGACGGCATCGACCGGTAAGTCGGAAATCGCTCCGCGGTTTAATGTATTGACGGTCTGGATGTCTCCGCGGTTGTTGTAAATCGAATCCATCAGGGAACAGGCAGCATCACTGTAATACGCGCCACCGCGTAATTCGAGTTCAGCCGGTTTTTCGTCCAACTGTTCATCCTCATAGGCTTCGAACAATGTCCGTTCGACTTCCTGGACAATCTCGGCCCGGGTGCCGTTCGTGTTGTAGGCGGCGAGGTCCTTCTCGAGCGTCTCGGCGGTTTGGAAATAGTACTGGTGGTAAGGATTCGGCAACATGTTGACGGCTTGCAAGAACGAATCGGACCAACCAAGACTGACGATATTCGCCGGTGAAAAATCAAGCTGTTTCGACATCAGTCGCTGCATCACCTCTTCTGTTCGGTCGCTTCCGTCGACGAAGACCCGGCGTCCAAAGACGAAATGATTTAAACCGATGAACTCGATCGAGACGCGCTTCACATCGACATGTAAGACTTCGGCAGTCGAGTTCCGCATGTTAAACGGAATGTTGCAGACGCCGATGACTTTTTGGTGCGGACCGTGCTTCAATAACGCTTCCGTCACGATACCGGCTGGATTCGTAAAGTTAATCAACCAGGCGTCGGGACAGATTTCATGCATCTCTTTCGACAGTTCGAGCAGAACGGGAATCGTCCGGAATGCTTTGAAAATCCCGCCCGCGCCATTCGTTTCCTGACCGATAAAACCGTGTTTCAAAGGAATCCGTTCATCGAGTGCCCGTGCTTCCAATCCCCCGACGCGGATTTGTGTGGATACGAAGTCTGCTCCTTCCAGTGCGTGGCGCCGATTCAAGGTGGCGCTTAAACGAATTGGCAAGCCGGACCGGCGCAGCATCCGCTCCGCAAGCCGGGTAATGATGTCCAACTTGTCGGTTCCGGATTCAATGTCACATAAGACGATTTCAGAAACCGGAAAGGATTCATACCGTTTGATGAACCCTTCGATTAATTCAGGTGTATAACTTGATCCACCTCCGATGATGACGACTTTGATGCCCATGATAACAACCTCCCGTTTTTTTGTAACCGCTTCCTCTTTTTCTTATTTGTAATGTATCATACAAAAAGAACAAATGTAAATACAAATAACAAATGTATTAATACAAATTTTTATAATTTGTTATAACATTTGCATTCAGTTGTCTTTTATCGCTACAATAAAAGAAAACTCGTGAAGGAAGGTCCGTCATGGAAACCAACCAATCGCTACATTCTTATATCAAAGAAGAATTGTTAGATCGCATCAAATCGGGACTCTATCAAGCCGGTCAGCAATTACCGACCGAATATGAGCTTTGTGAAGATTTTGATGTCAGCCGGACGACCGTCCGCGCCGCCTTGAATCAATTGACCCTCGAAGGGTATTTGATTCGCCAGCAAGGAAAAGGGACGTTCGTCGCCGATCAAAAAGTACGGCAAACCTTGTCCGATACACCAGACACGTACACCGAACAACTTGCCGTGCAAGGCAAACGGGGTCATGTTGCGGCCGTCGATTTAACGGTCGTCCCGGCAAACGCGGCAATCGTCGCGAAATTACATGTCTCGCTGAGTGACCCGATTCAACGGATCGAGCGGATTCGCCGGGCTAATGACGAACCGACTCAATACGAAATTTCCTATATCCCTTGGCACATTGCGCCAGGCATCACGAAAAAACAAGCGGAACATTCCCTCTATACGACGCTCCGCGAGACATTCGCGATTTCCGTCGCCAAAACGACCGAATCCCTTGAAATTACGTTGGCAGATGAACGTATCAGTGCCCATTTGGATTGTGAGCTCGGCATGCCGTGTTTCTATATTGAAACCGTTGCGGAGAACAAGGATGGAGAACCGATCGAATATTCCCGCTCTTATTTCAGAGGCGACAAGACGAACTTTGTCATCGAACGGCATTATGCTGCGGGTGACGCCTTATGAACATTCTCATCAATGCCGATGATTTCGGATTAACACAAGGTATAACAGACGGCATCATTCAAGCACATCAAAGCGGAATCGTGCATGCAACGACGATGATGATGAATGGACGGGCCGTCCCCTATGCCGTGCAACAAGCGAAACGATTCCCGGAACTGAAGGTCGGGGTCCACCTTGTGCTGTCTTACGGACGCCCACTGACGACGACCACCACGACATTAACGGATGCGTCCGGTCAGTTCCGCTTTACAAACCAGTACACGGAACAGACCCCACCGGCTGCAGAGGATGTCTTGGCGGAATGGTCTGCCCAAATCGATGCGTTTTTGGCAACCGGTCTGCCGCTGCATCATATCGACAGCCACCACCACATCCACGGCTGGGAACCGTTGCAGGAAGTTGTGTTGGAGTTGGCGCGTCGTTACGATGTCCCGGTCCGATTTGTTTCAACACTTGAAGACCATCCCGAACATGCGCTGACCAATACGCTGTATACCGGTTTTTATGGCGCAGGGATTTATCTGGACTTGTGGGAGGAACTGCGTTCACTCGATGCCGAATCGGTCGAAATCATGGTCCATCCGGCTTACGTCGATGCCGATCTTCAAGACGTCAGTTCTTATACGGATTACCGCGAAAAGGAGCTTGCCCTATTGACTGCCCTCTCGTTACCGGACGATATGACGCCGCTTACGCGATGATAGATGGTAAGGCGAAGCAAAAACATACGAGGGTGGCAGATCACAAGTCTGCCATCCTCGTTGTGTTCAAAAAGAATCAGCTGGTTGTCCGATCGTTTCAAAAGCATTTGCCATTTGCGTCTTTTCTTGCTACACTCAATCCGACCACTTATTAAAATATTTTAAAAAGTAAAAAGGAGACTACCTATGGCTGGAACCAATACCGATTTAGTAGTACAACTCCGGCAAGCGATTCTGTTTCAAAGGATCCGGACGATTCCTGAACTGAGTCGTGTGTTGTCGGCCAGTTTTCCGACGGTCAAAAAGCATTTGGATCTCTTGATTGCACATGGTGAAATCGATGAACAGGTATCGGAGCTCTCGAATGGCGGACGTCCGGCGAAACAATACCAGTACCGGGCGGAATACGCCGAGGGACTTGCCCTCTACCTTGAACTCGATGCCATCGGCTTTCAGATCTTCGATGCCGTCGGGACAAACCTATCGTTTGGCACGGAACCGGTCGAAAAAAATCAACCGCACGTTCCCGCTTTAATCCGCTTGATTCACCGATTGCTTGAACAGAATCCACACATCAGCTTTTTGAGTGTCGGCGTCGCGGCATCCGTCGAAAACGGGCAGGTTTTTTTTGCACCGGATTATCCGTCCCTGCAACAGGTCGATTTGAAAGGCGTGCTCGCATCACAGTTTGATGTACCGGTCGTCGTCGAAAATGACATGAATGCGGCTGTGATCGGATTTCACGAAGTACATCAGCGCAGTCAACAGTCGTTAATCTATTTGTACTTAGGAAAAAATGGTCCCGGTTCCGGGATTTTGATCAACGGACAACTCGTCCGCGGCAGCAGTCATTTTGCCGGTGAAATTTCCGTCGTCCCGCAATACGACAAGAAAACATTCGGACAGGCGATTGCCAAGCGCCAAACCGCCTTGGACGCCCAGACGATTGATGCCATCAGCCGTTTGACGACGACGTTCGCTGCGACGCTGAATCCACATCTGTTGATTTTTAACGGGTCGGAAGTGACGGAACACGATCTGGAACAGATCCGAATCAAGACAGCCGAATATATCCCGGAAGCGCATATCCCGCTTTTGATCCGGAGTCACTGGGAAACCGATTATCTGAACGGCTTGACCCGACTCGGCTTGCAGCTTCTGACCGAACAACCTTTATCAGCGAACAGAAGGACATCTTCATGAGTGGTATCTTGTTACTCAGCATCATCTATCTTGCCTTCATCAGTTTAGGATTACCGGACTCCTTGCTTGGCGTCGCCTGGCCTGTCATGCGGACGGAGTTCGGTGCCGATCTCGAAGTCGCCGGTTGGTTGTTCATGACGATTGCCGGCGGAACGATCATCTCGAGCCTGTTCAGCGGCAAGATTCTCAACCGGTTCGAGACGAGTCATGTTACAGCGTTTTGTGCCGCGATCACGGCGAGTAGCCTGCTCGGTTTTTATCTCGCTCCGTCGTTGATCTGGCTGTTTCTGCTCTCGATTCCGCTTGGACTCGGAGCCGGCGTCGTCGATGCGGCCCTCAATCATTTTGTCGCGACCCGCTACAAAGCCCATCATATGAACTGGTTGCATTGTTTTTGGGGCGTCGGCGCAACGACCGGTCCGTTGATCATGGCGGCAATGATGAGCGAATCCGGCGACTGGCGCAGCGGATATTTGACCGTCGCCTTGACCCAGTTTGGACTTGCTCTCGTACTCCTTCTCAGTCTACCGCTCTGGAAACAGGCACCGGTCGCTGTCTCGGACGTACCGGATGATTTATCATTAACTGATACTGCGTCCAAACGATTGGTTGGTCTGCCGTTCGCACTCGCTTCATTTGTCCTCTATTGCGGTGCGGAAGCCTTGATCGGTTTGTGGGGCAGCAGTTATCTCGTCCAAGTGAAGTCGTTTTCGGTTCAGACGGCCGCGACCTGGATTTCCGTCTATTACGGCAGCATCACGGTCGGGCGGTTTTTGAGTGGTTTCTTATCGCTCCGTTTGACGAACCGTCAGTTGATCCGGGCCGGACAAGGAACCGCCTTAGTCGGCAGTCTGTTGTTTTTCCTGCCACTGGATGGTTTGATGTTGACCGGTTTCATCTTGATTGGACTTGGACTCGCTCCGATTTACCCGGCGATGTTACATGAGACACCGGTCCGGTTCGGACGGGATGCGGCGAAACGCTTGATGGGGATTCAGATGGCGTTTGCTTACAGCGGCAGTACGTTTTTACCGCCATTGTTCGGTTTCCTCGCCTCGTTCTTGACGTTGCAGCTGTTCCCGGTGACAGGATTCCTGATGATTTTGTTCCTGTTGCTCTGTTCCGAACGTCTCAATCGTGTTCTTGCCAAACGGGCGTTGTCCCGCGCTTCCTAATTCTTCAGAAAAGGAGTCTGCTCTCATGAAAATTGAACATATCGCCATTTGGGTCAAGGATCTTGAACGAATGAGAACCTTTTACGAAAGGTATTTTGAGGCTCAGGCCAATGACTTGTACCATAATCCGACAAAAGGATTTTCGTCTTATTTCCTGCACTTTCAATCAGGAGCCCGGCTCGAGTTGATGCATCGGACGGATATCGACCACGAGGCGCCGCGCGACCGATTTGGTTATGCGCACATCGCCTTTTCACTCGGCAGCCGCTTCGCCGTCGATCAGTTGACGAAACGACTCGAACAAGACGGCTACACTCGCCTCGACGGTCCCCGTCTGACGGGAGACGGATATTATGAAAGTGTCTTTCTCGATCCGGAAGGGCTGACGATTGAATTAACCGTTTAACTGAACTTGTGTAATGAAGCAAACTGAATAAAAACAATCTTCTGCAGCGGTGTATTGTGATTCATCCTGTATATGTCGTGTGGATGAGAAAACGAACAACAGGCACTGGATTAAGCATCCGGTGCCTGTTGTTCGTTTAAAAATGATTATGAAACGTTTTTCTCACCCTTTTGAATCCAGACGGTTTCCACACGGTTTCTTCCTCGATGTTTAGCTTTATACAGCTGTTGATCCACTTCATTGTAGAACACATCCAAATCACATTTGTCACAATCCAAGTAACCCGCTCCGATTGAAACCGTAATTTTTTGAGGACCTGGAAACTCAGATTTTTCGATCACCTCTCTCAAATGTTCCGCAAAAGCGAATATACTTTCCATCGGAAGATCTTGAAGAATGATTGCAAATTCCTCTCCTCCAATACGTATCGGCAGACCTGAACTCGGAGTATGTTCGCGTATTATATCTGCAAGTGTAATCAATACCTGATCTCCTACCAAATGACCATATGTATCATTCACTGCTTTAAAATAATCAATGTCCAGTAGTAGATATCCGAACACTTCTTCATTTTCCTTGATCAGTCCGACCAATTGATCTAATCTTCTTCGGTTCGCAAGCCCGGTCATCGGGTCAGTCAAGGCAGTCTCTTCAAGGCTTTGGATCAGATTTTGCTGATTCTTGGCGAATGATAAAACCATTTGCCGAATGCTCTCTACTTCCTGATAAGGAGAGTGAAGAGTTGACACTTCCTGAACAACCTCATTGATTGGTTTACGGTAATTCAATACTGAAAGTTCCTTCAGTGGTTTGGTGATGAACATGATCAAACCGATCAGTAAAAAAAGTGCCAACAAGACAAACGATGTGCCAATCAATAAAGCACGTGTGGTAGCCGTGTTAGCCGGGGATAAGGCTTCTTGTTCTGATGTCATCGAAATGATTCCCCACTGGCTCTTCGGTACTGTTGCATAGCCAGCAAAAAAACGTTCACCTGTCTGGTCTTCAATGACACTTTGACCGGTCTTACCGTCAGCTAAATCGATTGTCGCTTTATTTTTTTTAGCCTTCCTACCAATCAAATCCCGATTACTATGATAGATGTATGTTCCTGAATTATCATAGACGGAGACATTACGCTGTTCGTTTCCATACGTTTCTTCAAGTAAGCGTGTTAAAAAATTCCGCTGTTGCAACCAGACTAACCCGTTCACCATCCCATAATACCGGCCATCTTTGTATAAAGCTGTTGAAACCACCATCATCAGTCGATTGTTCGGTCCAATGTATGGGCGAGAAATAAAATCCTTACGCAGCCGAAGACCCGTTCGAACCCCTTCCGTATCTACACGATTTCCAACCAAATTCAAGTCGGGGTTGTTTGCTTTCCCATACCCCTTCGCATCAATCACGGTCACCGTATTAAAATTAAAGTTTGATTTCCTTAACGTGGACGTAAGCTCCGCAAGTTGATTAGGATTGTCCCAATTCTCGAGTACACCTGAATGTTGCGCCTTCAGCGCATTTTCCATCATCAAAAACGTATCGTTCGTAAGGGCACTTAGCTTTTTGGCATTCGATTGATTTTCTTTTAGTACAATCTTTTCAAGGGATTGTCGGTTAACATAATAATTCGTCATAAAAACAGCAGTCAATGTCATCATCATGCCCAGTGTCGTTATGACAATGATCCAAAATTTTAGCGATCGTTTCACAAAAACAAACCCCTTCTTAAACAGTAGGTAAATCAAAGCATCTGCCCTTGATTAGACCAATACCTTTTTTTCTATGTAGTTCTCTTTTGCAGAAACATTATTTATGTATTCTATGTAATTTTAGTGAAGTAATCGTTATATTTCTCTTATTGTATAATAAATAGTTATCCGGGACTTCTAATAAACTCTCTTTTTTCAAAAAAATTACAAGGAACAAGTATCCTAATAGGAAGTTATATGATTTTTGATGCATGAAGATAACATGAGCAATCAAACTGAAACAGCTTCATTCATGTAATCTGGATTTCTCCACCTCTTATTCTTCGTCTCATTTCAAACATGGCTGGTTCAAGAGTTGAAAATTGAATAGTTCTTCATTTTTTGTTGTTTCCCCTTTATACTATGGATATATCTACAGGAGGTGGTAATGATGCACCTAGAAAAAATTGTATCTGTTACGCAAGAGGTTCGTCTGTCACTTGACACGGTCTGGCAACGCTTCTCCACCTTATCCCCCTCCAACACGTTTCATTGTTCTTCTTCGCCATGCTCAATTACTGTACTCGAGCATGTTTTTCAGAATCATGGTCCGCTGAGAGTCATCATTTCATCCGTTGAATCCAAGAAAAACCTTGAGCTACGTTACTTTTATACAAAAATTGATGCTCATCGGAAGATTTTAGCTTTGTCATCCAATGGAAAAAGAGTGGTCATCGCGCTCACACCAACAGATGAAGCAAGCACAATGCTCACTATTTCGCATGAAATTCGGTCTCGTTCATATTTTGAGAAAGAGATGTCTTTTACGAACACTGTCATTCAGACGTTAGTCCAATCCATAGAAGATCAAGAGTTAAATCTCCTCTGTAAGTAAGCAGTTTTTCCATCAAGAACGGCTGCCCCAAGCAAGATGCAATATTCTCTTCACTATAACGTGTAATGAAAATATCCTCATCCTCTTTAATCACTACTTACTATTGTGAAAAAGCACAGATATCTTCGACGTCAAAATCAAACAAAGCCGGCTTCTTTTTCCATATAGAGAAAGAAGCCGGCTTATTTCTTTTATATAATCTAATACGTATTCAAACATCTAATCGAGTTCACGCACGCTCTTTCCGCAACAGATACAGGAAGTACGGCACACCGATGATTGCCGTGATTAATCCGGCTGGAATCTCAAGCGGCGGATGGATGCCGCGTCCGAGCGCATCTGCGACGACAAGCAGTCCACCACCAACAAGCACAGCCATTGGAATCAACAGATGATGCCGGTGTCCGATCAAGCGTCGTGCCATATGCGGAGCGACAAGACCAAGAAAGCCGATCGATCCGACCATCGCGACCGCGACACCCGCCAAGGCGACGGCAAGGGCGAGGAACACATAACGTGTTCCCTTCATTCGTAATCCGAGACCAATCGCCGCGTCTTCACTGAGCGATAAGATGTCGAGTTGCCGGTGACCGGACCAGATGACGAGTCCAAGCATCAGGAAGACTGGTGCCAGGACGTACACTTCCGTCCAACCTTTACCGAACAAACTGCCGGCGAGCCAAACAAGCGAATCATTGGTCTGGAGAGGAAACTTGATCAACAGATATTCCGTTCCCGATGCACAGATCGCACTGACGGCGATGCCGAGCAAGGCAAAGGAACTGTTTTGCAGTTTCCCGTGATCCGCCAGCAGCATCAACGCGACCATCACAAGCGTTGCTCCTGTTAAGGCGGCAAGCGGCGTCAAGACAAGCGGACCATCAGGAATCAAGGCAATCGTCAAGACGGCGAACAAGGCGGCCCCATTCGTCACCCCGATGACGTCCGGCGAGACGAGCGGATTGCGGATAATCGCCTGTAACAAGACACCGGACAAAGCAAAACAACCGCCGGCGAGTAACGCGAGGAGCGTCCGCGGCAACCGGTAGTTCCAGACGATGAAGGAACCAACGCCGTTTCCTTGAAGGGCCGCGACGATTTCACCCGGTTTCAGAAACACGGAACCGATACCGAGTAACAGGAAACTGAGCACGGTGACAAGGAGTGACATGAGGACTAGACCGAGCCATGGTTTTTGACGGAGTCTATTCATTTAGGCAATCCCCCTTGTCTGCCGTTTCGCTAGATACAAAAAGAACGGCGCTCCGAGTAATGCGGTCACGATCCCGACCGGTGATTCATACGGATAGGCGATGAACCGGGCGAGGACATCAGCGTATGTCAGCAACAGACCGCCGCACAATGCCGAAATCGGTAAGACATAACGGTAATCCTCGCCGACCAATCGCCGGACGATATGCGGGACCATCAGACCGATGAAGCCGATTGCTCCGGCGACCGCGACCGTTACCCCGGCCAGCAAGACAACAGCGACGGCTGCCAGCATCCGAATCCGGGTGATGTTCTGTCCCAGTCCGACGGCCACATCTTGACCGAGTTGGAAAATCGCCAGCGACTTGGCCAAGCTGAAGGCTAAGATCAAGCCGATGATTGACCAGGGTAAAATCAACCGGACTTCGATCCATCCACTGTCACTGATTGAACCGGATAACCAGTACAGGACATTGGTGATCCGGTCGTTGAATAGAATCAACCCTTTCGTCAAGGACGTCAGCAACAAGTGGATCGCCATCCCGACGAGGGCCAGTTTCAGACTTGTCATGCCGCGGACAGAGGCAAACGAGAAAACCAGTAATCCGCCAATCATTGCACCGAAAAAGGCGAAATAGACCAGATTCGCTGTCCCGAGTGCCGGAAACAGCAACAAAGCGAGGACGACAAACAGCGACGCCCCGGCGTTGACGCCAAACACTTGTGGTGAAGCCAGCGGATTACGTGTGACCGCCTGCATCAAGGCACCGGCGACGGCTAAGTTTGCCCCGAGTAATAAACCGAGTAACAACCGCGGCAAACGGAGTGTCGTCAAGACCAGTGTCTCTTTCGAAAGATTGCCGGATGACCATTCCCGAATGGCTTCGAGCGGTTGAATCGTCGTGACGCCGAGAAACAGACTGAGGTAGGACCCGAGTCCGATCAGGACAAGGAGTACGACGAGCAAGCGGATCAATCGTGTGTGTCGGATCATCCACTGATCCTCCTTTCATCAACAAAAGCCAGATTGCTCTGGCTTTGTCTGTCGTTTACTTGTTTTTTTGATTCAGCAGTTGAATCGCTTCATCGACGATTTGTTCCGCGGCGTCGAGTCCACGGTAACGGGTCCATAAGTCGCGATTGACTTCGTAGACTTCCCCTTTTTTAACTGCTGTGATCTGATTCCACAGCGGATTCTTTTTCCACTCATCGAGCAGCTTCGGATCGGCTTCTGCCATGAAGATGACATCCGGATCCCATTTGACGATCTGTTCCAGTGTGATCGTCACGGTTGGTTCCGCTGTTTTCGTGATGGCATTATCAATCCCCATTTTTTCGAGCAATTCGCCGTCAAACGATGTTTCGCCGTGTGCCGTCAATGAATCCGACCGGAAGACACCGACCATGATCTGGCGTTGATCGTTCGGATCGACTTTTTGTTTGGCTGCTGCGAGACGCTCCTCGTGTAACTCGAGACGTTGATCCATCTTGTCCGTCTGACCGACCGCTTCCGCGATGCTCTTGAACGACGCGATGTTTTCCTGATAGGTCGCGTTCCGGCTCTTTAAAATGATTGTCGGTGCGATTTGTTGCAACTGTTTGTAGATTCCTTTATGCCGGTTGAAATCACCGATGATCAAGTCCGGTTTCAGAGAACTGATGACTTCGAGATTCGGTTGCTGGCGTGTTCCGACTTCCGTAAAGGAAATCTTCTTGCCGAGCAGCCCCGACACATCGTCTTTGTTTTCTTGCGCGATTCCAACTGGTTCGATCCCCAGTTCGTCAAGTGCGTCGACGAATGAGAATTCCAGGGCGACGACGCGTTTCGGATTGTCCGGAACGTTTGTTGTCCCTGCTTCGTGCGTGACTTTATGCGTCTGTTTCGTCTCTTCTTTTGCTTGTCCGGCGCATGCCGCAAGCATCAGACAACTGACCATCAAGACGGCTAATGCCCATGATGTGCGTGTACGTGACATGGTAATGCCTCCCTTTGAGTTCGGAATGAGAATCATTCTTAATTAATCCTGTTTCAGCATAACAAAGATTTATTCGAAACAAAAGACCAAATCTTATTTCCGGATAACATATGTCATTTTTTGGACGGATTGTGCGATAATGAAAAGACGAAACAAAGGAGGAATTTCCGTTGTCATCACTCATAAAAGAGATTGCCGCCCGGATCAAGTATCCGCTTGGACATATCATCTCGTTTGACGATTTACCCGCGTTACTTGAAGCATTTGCTTATCATCTCCCGTTTGATAACCAGGCGGTCCTGTCGAAACGAACTGCCCCGTTTAATCCGGATCGTCTCGAGCAGACATTCGTGACGGATCGGACTGGAGGCGTCTGTTACGATTTAAATCATTTGCTTTATGAAATCTTGCGGATCAAAGGATTTGATGTCGCGCTCGTCAAAGCGACCGTCTTCGATCAGGAAAATGACAGCTGGTCTGCAACCGGTCCGACACACGTCGCTGTCCTGCTCCGACATCAAGGGGACACGTACGTTGTCGACACCGGCTTTGGCGTTAATCTCGCATTACGTCCGATTCCGTTGACCGGCGAAACGGTCACCTCACCAAGCGGCAGCTTCCGGATTGCGCCGAATGGTGCCGGCTACCAACTCGAGATGTTGCGGACCGGTCAGGACGACGAGTTTGTCATCGGCTACCACTTCTACACGCAACAGACGATGTTGCCGGAACAACTGTCGTCTATTGAACAAGTCATTCAAGACCATCCGGCGTCCCCGTTCAACAAACGCAGTCTGCTCGCGATCCGGACACCCTCCGGTCACCGTATCCTGACGCAACAAGCGTTGACGATCTGGATTGACGGAAAGAAAACAATTCAACCGGTCGCCTCGGACGACCAGTACGCTGCCTGGAAACACGATTTTTTTTGAAGGAGTGATGACCTTGTACCGGTATACGCTTTGTTTGATTCGCAAGGCTAATCACGTCTTGTTGCTGAATCGTCAAAAACAACCGGCGATGGGCATGTGGAACGGGGTCGGCGGAAAAATCGAGTCTGGTGAATCGCCGATGGAGTCGGTCATCCGGGAAACTTATGAAGAGACCGGTATCCGATTGACTGATGTCCGGTTCGCCGGAACGATCCTCTTACAGGCGGATGAGACGGTCGGGATCTACCTGTTCCTCGCCGACATGCCGGATGAACAGATGCTCACAACGCCGCTTGCGACCCGTGAAGGAATTCTTGATTGGAAACAGCTCGATTGGATTCTTGATTCGGAAAATACCGGTATCATCAGCAATCTCAAAGCCTATTTACCGTACGTTTTGACAGAACCGTCACCGATGTTGCATACGTTTGATTACGCCGGTCATCAGCTGCTGGATCATCAGATTTCGCCGCTCGAACATGTCATCAATTAAAAAAGACGTCCAATTGTTTACTGACAACACCTGTCAACAAAGCAATTGGACGCCTTTTTTTAGTTCAAACCAAACCATTCCAAGCCCGTCACGATCAAAGCGACCATCACGATACCAGGCAGGAGATTTGCGACCCGGATTTTCGTGATGCCGGCGAGATTTAAGCCGATTGCTAAAATCATCACCCCACCGGTCGCTGTCATCTCGACGATAAACTGTTGCAGGATGGCATCCGGAACGAATTGGGTGATGGCGACGGCGCCGAGGGCAATCGCTCCTTGATACACAAGAACCGGAATAGCGGAGAATATGACGCCGATCCCGAGCGTCGAACTGAGAACCAGTGCCGTGAAGCCGTCAATCAGTCCTTTGGTATAGAGGACGTCGTGATCTTGGCGCAATCCGCCGTCCAGTGCTCCGAGCACGCCCATCGCCCCGATGACGAAGATCAGTGTCGCCGTGACGAATCCTTCGGCGATGTTCGACGGTCGCCCCCGTCCGATTTTGAGTTCAAGCCATTCACCGACACGGTTGAGTTTTTCGTCAATCCGTAACCATTCGCCGATTGCTCCGCCTAAGACGAGACTGCCGATGACGATTAAAAAGTTTTCGCTTTTCAGCCCCATCTGGACACCCAACACGACGACGGCGAGACCAATCGCTTGGACAACGGTTTCTTTCATCCGTTCGGGAATTTTATGGAACAACAAGCCAAGTAATGTTCCGACAATGATTAATCCTGTATTGACGAGTGTTCCGGTTAAGACCATACTGTGCCTTCTTTCTGTATTAAAATTTAAATAAATATGGTAATTGAAATAATTAATGTTCTGGAACCGGCTTTTGTTCTGCCTGTTTCAAACTATGGATGGTCATCCCGAGCATGACGAGGAGCATCCCGAACAATGCCAAACCGGTCGGAAAGACGGCATGTAAAAAGACCATCTCACCGAGAATCGTGAATAAGATCTCAAACGATTGCGTCGCTTCGACTGCCGCCAACCGGATCGGTTCGGTCCGAACAAGTGTCGTCGCATAAAAAAACAGCGATGTCGCAATCACGCCGGAGAACAGCGCGACCAGTCCCGACTGTCCGACTTGTGACGCCGATGGCAGCCCCACCTGCAGGTAAGCCAAACCCGACAAGACCAACCAAAACGGCAGACTGGCAAGTGTCATTCCGAGAATCCGGTCAAAGACACCAAGCTCATCGCCGTACCGTTCCATCATCTTCCGGTTGCCGAGCGGATAGGCAACCGCAGCCAGAATCACCGGCACGATCCCAAGAACCAGCGTCGTAACCGACACCTCACCCGCAACCGACAGTTGCATCAGCAGGACACCGGCAACAATCAACAGCGAATAGCGGAGCGACGCCCAGGGAATCGTTTGCTTGAACAGTGGTGCAAGCAACGGTCCGGCCAGAATCGTCACTTGCCAGGTGCCGGCAATCAACCAGCCCGGTGCGTAGTCCGCCGCGAGACATATTCCGCTGTAAAAAATGCCGAAGCCAATCGTGCCGTACGTCAGCCAAAACCGAGGTGCTGCCCGGAGCGCTGACCAGACACGTCCAAGGCGGCGCCGGTAGCCGACAATTACAAATAATAATGGCACCATCAAGTAAAACCGTAAGGCGGCGCTGTAAATCCAGTGCCCCCCGCTCCCTTGCATCGATTGATTCAAGATGAAGGTGACGGCGAAAAACAGGGCTGACAGGATGCCAATCACGATTGGTCGCATGACGTCTCCTCCTCTAAGGCCGCGACCAGATGTCGTCCGAGACCGTTCCAATTTTGTTCCGTCGTCCGGACGAGTGCTTCTGCGTCCCGCTTCTCACAAGCCGCGAGAATCGCCTCGTGATCGGCCATCGAGTCGTGCCCGTGCCTAGAAAACTGGGCATACTCCAACCGGCGGATCAGCGGTGTCAGCCGGTTCAACGTCTCGATCAGTTGACTGTTTTCGCTCCGGGCAAGGAACAACCCATGAAAGGCATCGTCCAGCCGCAGTGCGGCTTCCGCATCGTCTTGCATGATCGCTTCCTGAAACGCCTGATGGATGTCTCTTAACTGTTTGATATCTGCTGCTTTGAGTAACGGCAATGCGAGACGTGCCGCTAATGCATGCAGTGTCGCGACGATCGGAAACGTCTGCCGGGCTTGCGTTGCGTCCAACCGCGTGACGTTTGTCCGTGACCCGCGTTTCGCGACGACGAGTCCCTCCTCTTCTAATTTCTTTAACGCTTCGCGGACCGGTGTCCGGCTGACCCCAAATGCTTCGGCAAGCTCCTGATCGTTCAGCTTTTGCCCCGGTGCGAGTGTTAAGGTGATGATTTGCTGTTGCAGTCGTTGGTACACTTCTTCACTTAACGAGAGTCGTGGAATCGGTTGATTTTTCATACAACTAATATATTACATATCAATTCTAACTGTACAGTCTTTTTTTCCAAAAAAATGAAGCAACCAAAATCGGTTGCTTTCTAAAGGCGTGCTCTGTTTCTTATGTCGCAAGCGGTCGTTTCAAATGACTGAGATCATGCCGCTTGAGCAGCAACAGCTGAATCAGAATCGCCAAAGCAACAAACACTTGCGTCACGAGATTCGGGATCGCGAGATTAACATTCAGAACATCCGCGGCGATACTTGAAAAATCCCACAAGGCGTGGAAAAAGATCAATGGCCACAGATTGTTGAGCTTCAGTGCAATCAAAGCAAAAAACAATCCGAACAAAAACGTATTGCCGAGTTGAAAAATCATCGCACTTACCGGAATGAAGGCCATCAAATTCAAAAGATGAAACGACGAGAACAAGGCGGCACTGATGACAATCGCCCGGTACGGGTGTTGCTCCGGATGGAGATGGCGTAAGATGATGCCGCGGAATAATACTTCTTCGTTAAAGCCGACGAACAAGGTCGTCACGAATATGATGGCGACGAGCTGAATCGTTGCTGCGGACAGATCATCATAGGAAGCAACCAACGCATTGACGACGAGCACGACTTGATACAGCACAATCAACAAAATCGGAATGTACCAGACGAGTCCCCGGATTTTTAACGGGGAGAAACCGACGGCTGCAAACGAACTGTTGCGACGGATGAACCAGACTAAAAAGACGGCGGTCAAGATTTCACCAAAAATTGCAATCCGCAACAATTCCGGATCCCCGTAGTAGATGCCGAACCCAAATGCCGAGACGGCCATGACGATCGCCATGACCAGAAAGACTACTGCCGCTGAGACGATGATTGTCCGCTTTTCCATGCGAATTCCCTCCTCAGAATTCGGCTGACCGTTCCTCGCTTTTACACGTTATTTACCTCGTTCCCCTCAAACATAATCCTGACTTTCCCTTTTACCTTGCAATGCATGATAGCATGACGTACAATTACCTTGTATTACATGATAGTGAAACGAGGAATCGCGATGTCATCCACCCAAATGTTAAAAGGCATTCTTGACGGTTGTCTCCTCGCCTTGATTGCAGAGGAAGAAGTATACGGTTATGAACTGGCAACGAAACTCGCCGCCCACGGTTTTGCCGACGTCAGTGAAGGGACGATCTATCCGTTGTTGATGCGGATGCAAAAACTGGGTTGGATCGAAGCGACGCAACGGGTCTCACCGAACGGACCAAAACGAAAGTATTATGCCATCACCCGCACCGGACGCGAGGAACTGGCGGCGTTCACGACGCGCTGGCAGCAACTGGCGGCAAGCGTCCAGCATATTTTAAAGGAGGACTCCTGAATGCAGACGTTATCCGACGAATCAAGACGGTTTCTAGAAGATTTGACACTCTACTTGCTCGCATCCGGAAAAAATGAACAGGCGACGCAAGACATCGTCACCGAACTCGAGGATCATTTACAGGAAGCCGAGGCGGACGGTAAGTCGGTTGCGGCCATCACCGGTGACAGTCCGGCCGCCTATATTCAATCGATTGCCTCAGAGATGACGACCGATTACCACGAATCGGTTTGGCTGCTGCTTCAAATTCTCGCAGGTGTCTTCAGTTTTCTGTTGTTTCAAGACTTGCTCGACGGACCGCTGTCCTACAGTCTGTACTTTTTAGTCGGCTTTATCCTCTTGATCAGTTCTTTGCTAATCGTTTTGAGTCGATGTTTGCGTTACAGCGCGACGCACGCCCCTTCGAAACGTCCATTCCTGTTGTTTGGTCTATCCATGGGCGTGATCTTCTTGTTGCTGATGGGACTGTTTTTAACCGATTCACAGATCACGTCACCGACAATCCACTTTTCCTGGTTGACCAGTTCGATTACGGGACTGATCGCCTTCCTCCTCATCGGATACAGTGCGTACCGGGCGAAGACCTGGATCTTACCGCTCGGGCTGCTGGCTTATCTAGTGCCGCAATTTTTCCTGCGTTATCAGCTTAATTGGTCCGCTTTATCCGCTGTCGGTGTCGGCTATGTTTGTGCTACTGTTTTGATGACCGGACTGTTTTTTTACGAAACGAAGTCAAAAAATTCTCTACACACGGAGGATTGATCCATGTCTGAAACCTTTTTGTTTTTGATCATTATCGCTTCTCTGACCATTTGGATCAGCCTGTCAAAAGAAGTATCCAAATCATCTCAAGATTTTAACCGTCCCAAAATGCTGACCTTATTGACCGCCGGATCAATCTCTACGATTATTTTAATCATTGCGCTTGTCCAGTCATGACAGCCGTCTGATGAGAAGAACTGTCTTCACAACACGACAGGAATTGAGGTGCTTCAGTTGAAGATTAAAACGTTTCTCCTCGGCTTCATCAGCGTCTATCTCTTGCTGAGCGTTCCTGCACTCTTTGGCATCGGGGCTGTCATCGACTGGGTCCCCGAAGCAACTTTCGCTCAAAAATTCACTGGAATCGTGATCGACGGTCTGACGCGTCACGCTCTGATTAAAAGTGTCCTTGCTACAATCATCAGTCTGTCCGTAAGCCTGTTGTTCTTTAGAGACAGGGTCCGTAAAAGATGGTGACGGGACGCCTGCTTCCTTTCCAACGATTTTTTCCAAAAACAAGACGTCCCTCTTTCGAGAAGGACGTCTTTTAGTGTTTTACCGGATGCCGGTCGACTGTGCTTCATACCGTTCCCGTGTCCAGCGGTACAGCCGGCTCGTCACGGTCCGCCCGTCAATCCGTTCCATGACGAACGGTCGGTCCAACACATGTTCAAATCCCAGTTTTTCGATGACACGGCGTGACGGGCCATTGAAGTCAAAATGCGCACACCAGACAAGATCGACTTCCATCGTCTCAAATGCCACTGCGAGGGCGGTCCGGACGATTTCCGGCATCCGTCCCTGCCCCCAGTAGTCCGGGTGAAGAACAAATCCGAACTCGACCTGCTTCAAGTCGGCCAGTGCCTCGACCGGACGCCGGTCATGAAAACCGAAACTGCCGATGATTTGTCCCGTCGCCTTGTCGACAATCGCATAGCCGTCGTTCGCCTCTTGAAAAATCGTTATGACGTCCTGACTTTCAGCAAGCGACGCATGCGGTGCCCAACCGGCGTTTGGTCCGACACGCGGATCTTTCGCATAGGCATACAGACTGGCAGCGTCACTTTCCTGCCAGCGCCGTAACCGGTGCCGCTTCGTTTCAATGATGTCCATGTTTCTATCCCCTTCCTGTTTAAGAAGCCTGCTGTTTTTCGGCGATTTTTTCGTTCCGGAACAAGCCGAGGTAGACCAACCCGAGTCCAAGACAGACAATCAGTCCGATGTAGACACTCATCATGAACGGAGCAAGTACCGCTCCGAGGATGAGCGTCGACCGGGACAATAAATCGGCACCGGCGTGTGACGTGCCGGCAAAGGCTGAGTACGCGCCGCGTTGATCGGCCGGCATCATGTTGGCTTGTTCCGCGTTCAGTGTCGGCGAATAAAGCAACTCCCCGATCGTCGCGATGAAGATGAACGTCAAGAGCAGCGTCAGGGAATTGGCACTCGTCACCGTGGCGTAACCGATGATGTACAAAACAAGGCCGCTGACAAGCGCCTGTTTGTTCGAGAAACGGTTCGAAAACCGCTGGATGAAAAACGTCAGACAGACGACGAGAATCGTATTTTCGATATTGATCAAACTGAGCATCCGGACACCATTGACGGTCAGATCGCCGATCGTGACGGTATCAAATTCGTCCGCTAAACGGACGGCAACGTAACTGCCCATCGAAAACTCAGCGGCGAGAATACACATCGAACCGAAGACGACTTTAACGAACGGTCGGTCACGCCAGGCAATCTGATAACTTTTCCCGAGATCGCGGAACACGTTTCGAAGCGGTTGTTTCTGCCAGAGGTGTTTCGATTCGTCGAGCAAAAAATGATAGGCAACCGGTAACAGCAGGGAGGTACACGTCAACAGGCTGAACAAAAACAGCCGGTTGCTGACGTAGAGCCAACCGCCAAGTGCCGTCCCGAGGGCAATCGACAGATTGATCAACCAGTAATCGATCGCATAGACGGCCCGTCGGTTTTCCGGTGTCGTCGCGTCAATAATGATCGCACTCATCGCCGGTCGACCGATGTTGCTCGTCACGGTTAAAATGGCGTAGGCGATCGTAAAGAGCAGCATGTGATCGCTGGCGAGACTGATCGTCATCACCAAAAACATCAATCCGGTCGCCGTCGTCGACAAGACGAGCAGGCGTTTCCGGGGAAACCGATCGGCGAGGTAGCCGCCAATCAAACCAATCAGGAAGCTGAGAATCACTGTCCCAATCAAAAAGATGCCGGCAAAAACTTTGTTGTACGCTTGAACAAATAACAGGGCCATGAACGGCATGATGGCGAACGAAATCGTCCGGTTAAAAAACGATGTTACAAGTCTGACTTTAATTGGTTGAGGCATTTCTTTCCATCTCATGTTGTCACCTTCCATTCTCTACCTGTATGATAAACAAGACACAGCGACTAAAAAATGGACATCGTCAAGAAAAGATGTCCCCTTTTAGAATGGAGGAATGAGATGGATGCTTATCTGTTCACCTTATGGAAATCCTGCCGGGAAGGATCGTACTCGATTGCCGAATTGGCTGACACGATCCATTTAAGTCCCAAACAAACAAAACGGTATTTGAACCGTTGGCAGGAAGAAGGATGGTTACACTATACGAGCGGTCGGGGTCGCGGGCATCTGACAACACTCGTCTGGCTGCGTCACGTCGAACGGGAATACGCGAAACAGATGCTGGAGCGGATCGAACGGGAATCGGTCGACGCCGTGACGGAAGAGCTCAGTTGGGACTGGTCACCCGCTCAAACCGGTCGTTTCATACGGCAACTCGAGCGCAAGTTCGGCTATACGCAGGAATCGTCGGATGCGTTATTGATTCCCCGCAGACGTCCCTTTTTGACGACCAATCCGCTCGAAGCCGCCGACATTCACAGCGCCCACCTCGTCCAAAATGTCTTCAGCCGGTTGTTTGCCATCGACGCGGACGGTAAACTGCAGGGCGAACTGGCGCACCATTATGCCTGGAACGGATGCACGTTATCGCTCTATTTACGCAAAGACGTCCGGTTTCACGACGGTTCGCTGTTGACGAGTAAAGATGTGACGAAAGGTCTCCGGAAACTGATTGTCTATCCCGCTTATGCCAAATCGTACCGGCACGTCCAACACGTTCAATCCAACGGACCGTTCCAGGTCGATATCACGTTAGACCAGCAGCGCCATTCCCTGCTGCCGAAACTGGCGACGATTCATACGAGTATCAGTAAAGACAACATCGGGACGGGCGCCTTTCAATTGACGCAAAATAACAGTAAAAAAACGATTTTGTCGGCGTTTCCGAACTATTTCGGCATCCGGGCTCTGCTCGACCGGATCGAGTTCATTCAGATGCCGGACGCCTACGATCCGGTTTACCGGACATCGCGGTCGGACTCCGGTGAGACGGATACGATTGCGACCCAGTCCGGCTTCGGTCTCGTTTTTTTGAACCCGCGTCCCGGCGGTCCATTCGAGCGCCCGGAAGCGCGGCACTACATACACCGGTTGATTGCCGCGATTCGCCCGTTGGTTCAGTCTGTCAGCGAGCGGAGTTTTCCGAACGACCGCGGGTTTCTTGAACAATACAGTTCCGTTTATCCTCTTCCGGAGGGTCCTGCCGTTCCGTTTGACCAGCCGCTCCGGATCAAACTGACCGACTTCACGGACAAAGTAACCCGTTGGTTATGCGAAACACTCGAAGTTCACGGCATACCGTATGAGCTGGTCCCTGTCGGTTTTAAGGAGAGTATCACCGACTTTCACGCTTTTGACACGATTGATCTCGCGATCCACGCCGAAGTCTTCGAACGGAACTTGCCGGTTGCTTTCCATCAATTCCTGACGAATGATTTTTCACCGCCCATGAAGATGTTTGGCCGGATGCCGGAACTCGAGGCATGGATAACGCAATACGACGAAACACCGTTTGAGGATTGGCTGACTCTCCATCAGACGGTGGAACGATACTTGATCGACTCGTCTTATTTCATTCCGCTCTACGATGATACACGAATCATTCCGTTTCCGATTGAGTTGCAGAATATCACCATCGATTCATTCGGCTACTTGGATTTCTCAAAGCTGTGGATTTCGTCTTGACCTCCGACTTGCCTCGGAGGTTTTTTGTCGGTTGCTTGACGAATTGATGGCGTACTTGTGACAAACATCACGTACTATTTTAAATCTAGTATTTAATCTATTGCATTAAAAACAGATGTGACGGATACTGAACTCGAACCTGATCCGACCATCCCTCACTCGAAAAGGAAGTGTCTTTATGTTAACGTCATCGACGATCGCCATCATCAAATCAACTGTCCCGGTTCTTGCGGAACACGGTCACAGCATCACACGTGTTTTCTATCAACGCCTGTTTGCCAATCATCCGGAGATGAAACATATCTTTAATCAATCCAATCAGAAAAATGACCGGCAATCGCAGGCTCTCGCGACAGCCGTCTATGCCGCAGCTGCACACATTGATCAGCTCGACGCGTTAAAACCGACGTTATTGCCGGTCCTCCATAAACACCGCAGTCTGCAGATTAAACCGTTTATGTACGACATCGTCGGAACGGAACTGATCGGCGCAATCCAGGACGTCCTCGGTGACGCCGCGACGCCCGATATCATCGATGCCTGGACTGTCGGATACGGTGAAATCGCCCAACTGTTCATCTCGCTTGAAGCGGAGCTCTATCAACAGGATGAACAGGCAACGGGCTTTGAAGGTTATCAGCCGTTCGTCATTGAAGCGATGACGGCAGAAGCAAGCGATATCAAGTCGTTTACGTTACGTCCATCAAACGGACGACCGCTTGCTCCGTACCAAACCGGTCAATACGTTACGGTCCGCCTCCAGTCGCCGGACGGTCTCTGGCAAAACCGTCAGTACAGTTTAACGACGGTCGCAAACGGCACGTCGTACACGATCGGCGTCAAACAGGACGGGTCCGTCTCGAACCAATTGCACGGTTTATCGGTCGGCGACAGCGTGTTGCTCAGTGCCCCGGCCGGTTCGTTTACATTAACAGATGCCTTAACTCCGTTTGTCGGTCTCGCCGGCGGCATCGGTTTGACACCGCTCCTCGCGATGACAGAAGCGGCCCTTGTGGCAGGTCGTAAAACGACATTATACGTTGCCATCCAAGACGACCATGACCGGCCGTTCGCCGAACAATTGGCCCGGTTTGAAGAACAGGGTGCGACCATCATCCGCTACGCCGAACGCAATGCGTTGCCTGATACAACACCGGGACGTTTGTCCATCGACGATGTGATGAATATCGACGGGACAGCTGACACGTTCGTCTGCGGACCGGAAGCGATGATTCAGTTCGTCCGCCGCCACTTTAGCGGTCATCCGGACAAGCTGCATTTTGAAGTCTTCGGACCAAGTCTCGCACTCGAAGCGCCGACTGCCGTCTCATAACTTCCCTTTAATCAGAAAAAAACGACGCTCCCCGTTCATGCGGGAAGCGTCGTTTGTTGGTATAACCTCATCGGCAACCGGTCCGTTCGAACCGGTTGTATGTACTTGTTTATTTTTCAAGCTCCGGTGTAATCCGTCGCCATAAAACATTCAACATGACCGTCATCCCGCCGATCGGGATCAAAAACATCAAGGCAAGCATCGCCATTCCATCCATCCTCTGCATTCTCCTCTGTAAGCGTTTTTTTAAGTATAACGCGTCCCGTTTCCCCTGCCCTCCGCCTGAAGGCCGATTTGTCATCCGACTTCGTCCCGTCGCACTTCCGCTGCTGGTGTTTTACGCTGAAGTCGAAGGATCAGCAAGATGAGCAGACCACTTCCGGAAAAGAACAGAAACACGGTGTCGATAGCAAACACGGTCGTCAAATACGCCGACAATCCGAAAAACAGAGCTGAACTGAAGGTCGAAGCGGCGACCATCGCCGAACGGATTCGCCCAAGCAGGACATCCGGTGTCGTCTGTTGGAGTAACGTCGAAAAGGGAATTCCGAACAGACTAAGTGCCATCCCAAGCAACAACATCCCGCTGAATGCAAGCGGCAAGGTCGTCGTCAGTCCAATCAGTAACGTAAAACTTCCCTGCAGGACCATCGACAGGTAAAACATCTGCATCAAGTCAATCCGGCTCGCAAGTTTAGCATACAACAGCGACATGCCGATTCCGCCGATGACCAGTGCCAGTTCAAGCAACGAAAATGTGTTTGCCCCGCCTCGAATGACATCTTTCGCAAAAGGTGCGAGCAACGCGTTGACCGGTGTAATCATCCAGTTGGCGAGGATTCCGAAGACTAAAATCCGAATCAAACGGGTGTCGCGCGCTAAATAGGAAAACCCTTCGCGTAAATCGGTCCAATAGGTCATTTTCGGTTTCCTCTCGACTTCCTCTGTCAATCGTAACGGGAATAGAAGGAACCAGGCGACCAGATGCAAAACGGCTTCCATCGCTAAAATCATCGTGATGGAAAAACCGGTAATCAACAAACCACCCGCCAGTAATCCAGCGAGCGTCCCGATCCGGTCAAGCGTACTCAAGTAAGCATTGGCGACCGGTAATCGTTCGGACACCACAATCCGCGTCACGACTTTAAACGCTGTATTTCCCCCGACGACTTGCAGCACGGTTTGGACAGCGAGCAGACAAAGCAACGGCAGAAGCAACGCATCTGTTTGTGCCAAGATGAACCAGACCGCCGTAAGTAACAAGCACCGAACCAGTACTGTTGTTTTCAGTAACCGGATGGGTTCGATCCGGTCAATCCACGGACCGAGCAAACTGGAACTGATAAAACGAATGACAAAAACGGCACCAATCACTAAGGAAACGGCCGCCGGCGACAATAGCTTCGCACACGTCCAGTAGATGGCGATATATGAAATACTCGCACCGACAATCGCAATCAAGTCGGATATATAAAAATAACGAAACAGGCGTGGCATTTGGTCCCCTCCTTCACATCCATCAGCTGTTCAGTCATTTTTCATCCGCTCCTATTTTACATTTTTTTACATAAACAGAACAGAATCATTTCCATATTTTACAGCCTCGTGTTTTCCCGACATCTGTTCGTCATATTCGATTAATCTTGTTATCGACTTCTCATCGGACTGTAACGAACAATTTGGGACAAGTCTACTATACTGAAAACAGAAGGAAGTGAAGAGCCATGAGAATGCATACACGAACAGTCACCCCTCACGAATCGACGGACCATCCATCTGAAGCACGGCTCGGCTATTACTTTTTACTGATCGTCTTGCCGCTTGGTCTGGCACATCTTGCCCAGTCCCTGATCCCTTCAGTTGATTCCCATCAATCGTTTTTATTATCGACTCTTACCATTTGTGCAATCAGTCTGTTTTCGATTCTTGGAATTCGGACCGACGGCAGCCCGAAAACTACATTTTTCAGCTACGCGCTGTTCTTAGTCGTCAGTTTATCGTCGACATTTGCAATACCTCTGATCTGAGATGGACTACATACAGGTTTCATCCACCTCAGACATAAAAAAGCCAGTTTCCGCATACGGAAGCTGGCTTTTTGTCTGATTTAGTTGTTTGCACCCACATACGTGAAGAGTGGTCCACGCAGTTCAAATGAATAATCTTCCGCGTTGACGATGCCGACAATCGCGTCACTGTCGAGCAACTGATCAAGGAATCCGGCCATCTCCGCCGCCCTATGATACTTGGCGACATGTTTGCTGTAATCGAATCCAGCTTCCCCCCGTGACCGGTCAGCAAATTCTGTTTCCGTTGCAGCAGGAGCCAACACTTTTGCCCGCAGTTTCGCACCGGAGTTTTTCAGTTCCTGCGCCAGTCCTTCCGTATAGGCACTGACGTAGAATTTCGTCGCGCAATACGTGACGGCGTTCGGTACGATCCGGTAGCCGCCGCCGGACGAGACGTTCAGGACCGTTGTTCCGTCGACATTGTGGTAATCATGGACGTACCGGCTCGTTAAGACCGTCAACGCTTCGATGTTCAGGCGGAGCATCTTCTCGATTTTTGAGACCGACACGTCCTTGACGTTGTCAAAATCACCGAATCCGGCATTGTTGATCCACGTCTCGATGTCGAGGTCTTTTAATGACTCATACAGTTCATGGACATTGTCCGATTCCGTTAAATCGACGGACCGTAAGATGACATCCGTGTCCGGTGCGAGTGCTTTAACTTCATCGCGTAATTTTTCAAGTTCATCCGTCCGACGAGCGACGAGGACCAGCGATTTCCCTTTTTGCGCGAGCACTTTCGCTGTTTCGTATCCGATTCCTGAGCTGGCACCCGTAATGACTGTGTATTTCATCTGTAATTCCCCATTTCTGTTTGGTATAGTGAAAGTCTACACGTTAGAGTGAACTCTAAGTCAAGGAAGAAAGGTGATGAAACATGTATACAATTTCAGAGATCAGCCAATTGACGCAAACGACGGCCCATACGATCCGCTATTACGAAAAAGAGGGGTTGCTGTTCCCGAGCCGGACGGCAAACGGTGTCCGGCGCTATGACGAGACTCAACTTACTTGGCTGCGCTTTGTCCTGCGCCTTCGGGCAACACATATGCCGATTGATCAAATCCGGGAGTACGTCGAACTGTTTCTCGCCTCGTCCGAAACGCACGATACGACACACGAACGGCTCCGTCTGCTCGAAGCCCATCAGCAGAACGTGCGCGACCAGCTCGCGGAACTCATCCGGACGGAACAGATGATTACGGAAAAAATCACGACTTACCAACAGCTTCATCCGACAACCGTCAACAAAACGATTTAAGAAAAGACCTGCCGAAGCCGTTCAAATCCGGCGTCCACTGTTTGCGCATCAAGTTGTGCGTACGCATCACCGACACTGATTTCTGTTGAACAATACCCGTCTTTGTCGACAAGATAACCTGCGAACCCGAGTCCCGTTTCCTCCTGTATCTTTTCCAATTTTGGTGAAACATCGGCCGTCTGACCGGAAAAGTGCAGATGAAACATGTTGGAAACCGGAACTTTTGGTGTTGTGTGAATGCCCGGCAACGCATTAAACCGTTCCGCCAGTTGTTTCGCATCCTCATAGTATTGCCCCATCCGATCCTTTCGCAGTTCATAATAATAATCAGCCGAAAGGATATACGGGTACAAACTGATTAAATCCCCGCCATACCGTCGTTTCCAAATTCGTGCCGTCTGACAAAACGTTGCCGGTCCTGCAAGAATCGCACCGGCAATTCCGCCAAGTCCTTTATAAAACGAGATGTAGACACTGTCGAACAAACCGGCAATTTCAACAGCCGTCTTTTCATAATACGGCAACATCTCAAACAATCGTGCGCCGTCGAGATGCAAGCGGATCTCCCGCTCGCGGCAATACCGGCTGATCGCTTTCAGTTCACTGAACGCCGGCGCGACACCTCCGATTTCCCGTTGCGGCAGTTCAAGCAACAGACAGGCGATGTCCGGTAACGCTTTGATTTCATCCAGTGTCATCACTCGATCGGCTTCCCCGACAAGGATCGTTTTGATGGGATGCAATTCCTTTAAACCATCCTGCTCATGGATTTCGAGGTGACACAGCGGATGATAGGCGACGGTGCGGTTATCCGTCTCGTCCGACCAAATCCGTAGCGCAATCTGTTGCGCCATCGTCCCGCTCGGGAAAAAGACGGCGTCCTCCATCCCCAGTACATCCGCAAATTTTTGTTCGAACGGTTGAATGATTGAACCGGTCCCGTATTGATCACTTGCTGTCTCGTCCGTAACGTCTTCTAAAGCCGTCTTCAGCACCCCAATATTCCGTTTGCCGTGCCCGCTGATTTGTCCCGTTGCTTGTTGAAAAGTCGTGCGTAAACGATTCATGTAAAACCCTCCATTTTTTTAGGAAATAATGACTATTTTTTGAAAAAATCAAAATATTCTAGTCCTTGATTTGTTATACTCAGTGCAGACTTATTTATCCGCTGTTTTAACGGCAACAAAGAGGTGACTTCATGCTGACATCACTCCGACTCAAAATCGGTTTACTCCTTTCTTTTGTTCTGCTCATCGTCTTGTTGATCAAGTCTTTTGTTCCGCAACTGCTGGTTTCTGTCAGTTCTCTTTTCGACAGTCAGACAGACAGCTCCTGTACGACACGATGCGGAAACAATGATGCTTTGCCTGTACCGTCTAGTTCCGACGCAGTATCTTTTGATTCACTTGCCGAGGTGGCGGAACCCAAACCGTTGCTCTTACGGACCGGTTTTGACTCTGCCATCGCTGCTCCCCCTTATCCCGTCATCTTCGCGCTGCTTGCCTTGATGACCTTTGGCTTACTCGTTTACTACATCAAAGTAGTCCGCCCGGTGCGCTTTCAACCGGTCGATTTTGTGGCGAGCCGTGTCCAGGTGATCCACTATCCGTCTCATGAGTTACCGGCAGAAGACATTCGTCAGCATATGCTGCTGTTCAATCGCCGTTTGCCGAAAGCATTACAACGGCGGACAGAGGAGACGATCACCGAATGGTTTACCCGGATTGAGTTTCCGTCTCCTGTCAGTCCGCACTACTTAGAAGTCCGGTACGGTGATCAGGTTTCGATTCAGGTCCATCAATTCACTTTTTTTAAGCAGACCACCGAAGATTTTTTACGCCGTGTCCACTCCACGCTCATTTGATTCCGTCCGTCGTTGCCTCGGCAAGACACATCGGAGACAAATGAGTTTTTTGCCGTGTCGCTTGTTCATCCTTTCTTAATCGTTTATCTGCGCTGTTTAAGTAAAAACTGATATTTTCCTTAAAAAATGGGTAATATAGACTATATGCTTAAGTAACTTCTTATAATTTTTTGAACTATTTTTTTGAGAAAGAGAGCGAGGCGAAATGAGATGATCTCAGCACAAGAAGCCTATTTCATCACGAACGGTTTGAATGAACAGTTTCAACACCCTCGAATCGACTGCGACTTTTCTATTTTCTCGCTCGAGCCGTTTCAACTCTTATTGCACGTACAAGATGCTGAAATGGACGAATTGAGTACGGAAACCCGGTATGTGTTGAGTCGAAAGATCCGGTCTCAACTGCATCAATTGGATGCGAAAGTCGACGGTTCACCGGTCAAAACAGTGTTCATCATTTCAGCCCCATTGATTTCTGAGCATTCCTATTGTGTGCTTCTGCAATAATTAAACGACCGTAGAGACGCAAAAAAACTCTGATTCCGGCAAAAGCCGTTCAGAGTTTTTTTGTCTATCGATTAACTGGCTTCGTGACTCGAAATCCGATTTCGACCGCTTGACTTTGCCCGGTACAACGCCTGATCGGCGAGAACAATCAAGTCTCCCTCCTGCATCCGGTCATGGGGACGGACGACCGCGAGACCAATGCTGACGCTGACACGACACAACGGTTGATAGGCCATATGTTCGATGTTCAGCTGAAGAATTTCACTGCGGATACGTTCAGCGACGTGAAAGACTTCATCCGCCTGCTCCGTCAAGATGACGGCAAATTCTTCGCCCCCATAGCGGGATACTTGACCAAAATCATCCGCATATTTTTTCAGCGTTCCCGCTACTTTCTGCAGGCACCAATCTCCCTTTAGGTGACCATACGTATCGTTATACCGTTTAAATTCGTCGACATCAATTAGAATGAGGGCGACATCTGTCCGGGCTTCCTTGGCAAAAGCAAATGACGTTTCCAAATGTTCGTCAAACGCCCGGCGGTTCGGAATACCCGTAAGCGCATCATGTAATGAACGATGGATCAACACCTGTTTGCTCCGTTCGAGCCGGAACGTCTGCAGGAACGCGAATAAAAGCAGGACGGCGACACTGACAACGACGGCGATGACCCACTTGGCGGACGAAGATGCTTGTTCGGAACGTTTCGTCGCTTCACGGATGATTTTGTCGATATCTCGATTGATTTTAGCATTGATCGGCCGGAATTGATTGATGTACTCCATACCGCTGTATCGTTTCAAAGCAGCCTGTTCAATCTGATTATCCCGAATCCAGCGAATCTGCTGTTCATAAAAACCGTCCGTCTGTACAATCAACGGCATAGCTTCTTCCTTTAATAATTGTTTCAAAATAGGATGACGTTCATCCATCATTTTAAGTGTGGCAATCGTTTCTTTGAGTTCGGCATTTGTGTTTTTGAATTGCTGGAAGGTTTGATCATTTTGGTCCAACAGATAACTGCGGACAGTCAACTCTTGGTCAAGCAACAAAGGAAACAGTTGCGAGGCGGCATTTGAAATCGGAATCGCTTCCGTCATGATCCGGTCATTTTCTTGTTCGATTTTCAAAAATGCGTTATAACTCCAAAAGCTTGTAAACATCAATGAAAAAAGTGCCAGGAGCAGATAATATTGCAACGTCGTTAGTTTCACGTTCAGTCTGACCTCTTTCTTTTCCGTCGCCTCCTTTGTTGTCTAAAAGGCGATACGGGACGCTACCTTATTATCGGTATCTCAGGATCAAACCATTAGCGCTCTATTCGAAATATTGCCCGATGTCTGCACATTTCAAACAAATTACCAGTTGAAGCAACACATTCAAACGTATTTTTACTATTTTTCCCGTATATTGGATTTCTTCAGTTGATTCAAGTAGTCTTGTGCTTGTTCTGCCGGATGAGTCAAGTTGTTATTTTTCCACCAGGCATACACTGTGCTCGCGATACTGAGAACAGCGAGCACAGCCGTCTCGACTTCTGTTGTCTCAAACGGTAACGGATCATATCCGCAGGCAAGCAAGGTCAAGTTCAACCCACTGTACAACGGAACAAGAAGACGGAAAACAGCCGCATACCGGCTCTTCATCAGCGTGTCCCAAACAGATGACGCCACGTGACAGGACCGATGATGCCATCTGCCGCTAACCGGTGCCGGCGTTGAAACTGTTCGATGATTTGCGTCAACTTCTGATCGAATTGACCGGTCAGCGGTTGCCGGAGTCGTTTTTGAATCAGTCGGATCAGTGTCCGGTCCATTCGTGTTGCCCCTGCGTACAACGGTCGGCCGGGATAACGGGGGCCGAGTAACGGTTTTGTTTGTCCGTTGACGGCATCATAGAGCTGAAAATGCGGATAGTCTGGAAAACTGCCCCAATCACCGCCCCACTGCATCTGATAGCATTTCATCGCGGTGACGATCCGTTTCATCCGCGGATCAGGCGGTGCCAAAAATTCGGCTCGTTTGCCACCGTCCGCATAGACAAATAAATCGACGGCAACACCAAAGTTATGATTTGATGTCCCGCCTTTTGCATACGTGACGATTTTCCCCGGACGCGTCCGCCCGATCGCATACAAGTCATCTTGTTCCTGTTTTGTTCGAAATGCCTGGGCAATGCCGATCGGCAATCCTTCTGCCGCCAGTTCCGTAATGACGGCGCGGGTAATGGCAACGACGTCCGGATCCATCTTACTCGTTAGTTTCCGGTCGGCCTGTTCGAGTAACCACTGAAGTGATGGTGTCATAAAGTCCTCCTTGATCAAATAAGTTCTGCCAATAGTAAATCGAGTTCTCCTTGATCGGGAACGGTTTCTTCAAACCGTTGTTTTTGCTCCGCCTCTGCCTGTTGCTGTTGCCGGCGTTCACGCTCGACCCAGTCGGGTAATCGACTGCGTTTCTTACGACGAGACGATTGGTTCACTTTCGTTGTCCGGCGTCGGGCTTCATGGTGATCAATCTGCTCCTGTGTCAACAAATTCCGCTCCTTTAAGCTGTCGATGATGATTTTGACATAGTTGAAGTTGCGGACGTTCGCCGCTGTTGCCTGTTCAATCGCATGATGCAGCACAGCTGGACTGGTTTCTTTTAACAATGTCTCCAGCTGCCGATGAATCGACGGAGTGACACGACCGATTTCTGTCTCAAAATGGGCAATGATTTCGGCAAGTCCGTTGTAAAGTGGTGGTGGTTCTTTTTTTAAAGACTGTTTCTTAACCCCTTTTTCTTTGGAGGCGACAGGCGTCTCCCCGGCTGCCGTCTCTTGACCCGGGTCCTGTCTGGAAATGTCCGGGGACGTCGGTGAAATGCGGTATCCGTTTGACGTTTGACCGCCATGCCGGTCAAACCGTTCGACCTTTTCGATCCGTCCCTTTTCGATGAGTGTCTGAAGACAATTTTTGACGGTCGTCTTGCTGCACGGAACGCCGTCCGCAAGCGTCTGATGCGACGGGAACGCCAGTCCATCCCGTCCGGCATAACTTTGAAGAAGCAGGAAAATCATTTTTTCATGGACGGATGAAAAAGCGGCTCCGTCGCGTAACAGGTGATGTTCGACACGTAAGTAAGGTTGCATGCGGTTGTCCTCCTTTAGGTTCAGGAGGAAATTCCTCCTTTCTATTAACCAATAACAGGACGCCCCGCCCATTTGTTCGAAAAAAAACAGGCATGGTCTTCGGAATCAACTGTTCCGAAAAGCCGTGCCTGTTTTTCACATGAATTGAAGATACACATACGGGAGAACGCCTGCGAGAACAATGCTGAACGCCGCCATGCCAAGCGTGATGACGATTGCCTTTGACATCGAAATCGTTTGTTTTCGATAGGCCGAAAAAACGGCCTTGATGATCGTCAAGAGCATCAGACCACTCAAGAGAAAGGAGCCGATGAGGAGGACAATCAGTAGATCCATGACATATCCCCTTCCATCATTTAGGATATCGTGCGTATGACTTGATGATAACTTTCCTTGACGGAAATCTCAAGCCGGTTAGACTGGAAAGTAGAACGCTCTCACACTCATCATTCATTTAAAAAGGAGCTTTTCGATGTCACAACGACAACATACTCTACTCGCACGTCTCGACCAGATCGGTCACCAGCTCGCACACACACAGGAGGCCTGGTTATTGCTTGGACTCGGCTCGGTCGGTCAAGAGTTGGAGCGGCTTGATGACTATTCCGACCTCGATTTTTTCGTCATTACGAAACCGGGACGGAAACAACGGTTCCTCGACCAACTGGATTGGCTCGAATCCGCCCATCCGCTCAGCTTCATTTTCCAAAACACGGTCGACGGCTTCAAGTTGTTATTCGCTGATGGAATTTACGGCGAATGCGCGATTTTCGAACTCGATGAGATGCCTAAGATCGCCTTTTCTCCCGGTCGGATCGTCTGGCAAGACCCGACGTTCCCGGAACAGATTTAACCGTTTCTAAACAAACACCACCCTCGATTCGGCGGGATACGCTTGAGTTTGCATTAAATGAGGCGTTGACAAATCTGTATGTCGGCTTATGTCGGTACGCCCGCGGTGAACGATTATCCGGTCTCCAGCTTGTCGAACAGCATGCTTTTTCCCAACTCCTGTCCGTTTTGCATCTGCTCGAGCCGGAAGTCGACTATTATCCGGATCAGTACGGCAATGAACGCCGGGCCGAGCAACGGTTCCCGCATGCGCAGGAACGGTTTGCTGACGTGCTGCAAGGATATGCCCGCGTACCGGAATCGGCACTTGCGCTGCTCGACTGGCTTGAACAAATCCAGTCGGTCAATCCGGCGATGGCAGCTGAAATTCGACGGCTGGCGGTGGAATGTCGAACGAAAAACAATTGATTTAAATAGACCAACAGCTGTCTCACGGCAATGACTCTGCTCGACGATCATGCGTCAAACGGAAACTCTTGTCTTGTAGCCGGTGTACCCTTCCTGCAAATCATAGTATCCAAACGAAGACTGACAAATTTCATCACGCCTTTTTGTGTATCAATCAATCCAAAATGACATTCTTTCCTTCTGCCGTCAACTTGGCGAGGGAGTTTTTCATTTGCTGAATCATGTCGTCCGAGTGTCGCTGCCATACGCCGAGTTCCGCCATGACGACGAGTGGTTCCTTCGACCGATAGGATCGCGTCGGATTACCGGGAAATCGTTGGTCGGTCAAGTTCGGATCGTTTTCGAACGTTCCGAGCGGCTCTACGAGATAAATCCGCTCTTTCCCGTCACCTTTTGCGAGCTCGGCTCCCCATTTTGCAGCTTCCAGCGTCGCCGTGAAGTAGATATAATTCGATCGTTTCTCCTGATAGTTGGATGCGTGATTGATCTGTAGCTGATCCCCGACATGCAAAATGGCTTTTGTTCCGTGCAAAAACGGTCCCCCATCAAGAACTTTCGTTTGTCCAGTCATTGTTCCCCACTCCCCTTCCAACATTCTTGTTTGTAGTGTATAGCAGGATGGAAGAGAAAAGTAGACTATTTCCTTGAATCTATTCGCGATATAATTCCAGTAGAGAAGAATCCGTCCCAGACAAAAGCTATCTCCCTCTCTTTTTCTAGTTTTGTCATAACTGATAGTCTGCCTTCCTTTCTGATTGACAACTTTTGTCAGAATGGTATCGTAAAAGTATCAAGGTCAAGGATGTGGAAAATCATGTTCATTGTCGAGCTGTTGATCAATGCCTGTATCGCGTTCACAGGATTTTATATCATCTCGAAAGTCATTCATTCTACCCGTTTTTCCTCTTATCCGGCCAAGTCCATCATCATCGGACTTTTAACGGGACTGCTCGGCGTGCTTTTGATGTTTAAGGGGATTCAAGTCAATGAATCGTTACGTATGGATTTACGGCACCTGCCTCTTGTTCTGCTTGCGTTTTACGGGATCCGCTTTCCGCTGATCATCGCGACATTGATCATTGCCAGTTCTCGCTTTTTATTTGGCGTCACGCCGCAAGCCTTCGTCGCCTTTGTCGCGATTTTGGCAATCAGCGCCGGTATGATTTTTATTCACCGTACGTTCTTGAACCGACCGTTCCGTCAAAACGTTGCTTTGAACGTCTGGGCCTTATCGATGGTCACTATAGCGGTATTGATCAACTTAGGCTTCAGTGATGCAGCACTTCGCTTGCTACTGTCGACATGGACAATCGGGCTTGCCGTCGGTATTCTTTCCAGCTTGCTGACCCTTGATTTTCAGACGCTGAACCGGCAAGTCGAACTGTACAAAAAATCAGCTGAACTCGATCATTTGACTGGATTGTACAATCGCCGGGTTTGGGATGCCCGGACCGCCGGACTGGAACAAGAAGGACGAATTTACAATGTCCTTGCGCTCGATATCGATCACTTTAAACATGTCAATGATACATACGGTCATGGAAACGGCGATCTTGTCTTGCAACAGTTTGCGAACATTTTAAAACAAGAAACCCGTCCGCATGATATTACCGCACGGATCGGCGGTGAGGAGTTTATGATTCTCGTTTACGATCTTTCTCCGCAAAAAGTCGTCAAAGTCGCCAACCGGATCCGCGAACGGATTGCGACGGAACGTTTTCAACTCGACGGTTTCCCGGCCATTGAAATCACGACCTCGATCGGCATTTCCCATGGAAAACGTATACCGATCCAGCGGATGAACACACTGGCAGATGACGCTTTATACACTGCGAAACAACAAGGCCGCAACCGGACGATTTTATTGAATCAACAGGATGAACAGCACATCGCAGCTACACAATCAGCGACTGAAACCATACGTTCTTAGTCTATAATTGGAGGGTCCTCATGTTTAAACCAAAACGCGAGTTCATTACGACTTCGGAAACGATTTTATTTGTCAGTTCTTTTTTTATGTGGATTTACGTCACACATACGATCGTCTTCATTGATTCGTTTGATTCTCTTTTCTTTACGAATTCTTGGTGGTTGATGCTTCCGATTACGACTTTTCTTCTTTTCTTACGCTCTTTCGTCGGCAGACGGGTTGATTTAACCTTTAACTGGGAAGATGACGAAGAAGAAGAAACAAAATCAAACCGAAAACAAGGCTAAACGAAAAGGCAGCACTGTCACTCCGATTTTTCAGGAGTGTGACAGGCTGTCTTTTAAACTGAAGATGAACACCAACGTTCCTCTGTCGAGAGTCGGCCGATCAAAATCTGTTTTA
This sequence comes from Exiguobacterium sp. S22-S28, assembly GCF_043359615.1. NCBI lineage: Bacteria > Bacillati > Bacillota > Bacilli > Caryophanales > Exiguobacterium > Exiguobacterium sp. S22-S28. The sequence continues at coordinate 106,296 of NZ_JBHFFC010000027.1, forward strand.
CGTCCCGTCAGCCTCAGTACTTCCGGATCTTTCAAACATCGTTTAATCAATGGAACATCTTCTTCTGCAATTATGTACAGTACGATGTACCGGTAAACCGGACTCTCCCTTACAAATTTGTACGTTTCATTTACAAGTATATCCTTTTATAATTAAGTTATCTTACTTGTTTGGAAAGGAGTAATGTTTAGATGAAATTTCCAAAATGGCTCCTTTACCTCGGTGCAATTCCGACGTTTGTGTTCACTTTTTATGCGATTACGAGCCCATCGTTTCGGACTGAAGTCGCAGATTTATTCCCGATTTCCGCACTTGTCCTCGCTGTCATTCTCACCTTGTTTGTCGCTTACTGGACGCTGTTCTTTCTTTTTGTGAATGGACTCCGCCGTCATCTTGATTTGATTGTATTATTTTCCTTGCTGCTGCTCTGTTTTATTTTGACGAGCTTATTTGCAACACTCGATTATTTCATCGCTTAATGATTTCATCTCTTGCCATCTATCGGATGGCTTTTTCCATTTTCTTCTTGCAATGCCGTCCACCGTCCCGTAATATCAATTGTAATAAATTTCTATATATTCAAAAAACAATTGTCGAAAACAGATTGACTTTGGGGGCGATGCTGGATGGATTTCAAAACATGGAAACACCCTGCTTTATTATTGACGAGTGTCGGGATTTCGAATCTTGGCGCCTGGGTCTACTTCATCGCACTGAACTTGATTGTGCTCGACCGGACGAATTCAGCATTTGCCGTCTCCGTCCTTTACATGCTTGTCCCGATCGCTGCCCTGTTGACGAGCTTTTGGTCGGGAAGCCTGATTGACCGGGTCGACAAACGAAACATGATGGTGCTTCTTGACGTGTCTCGAGCTGTCCTGATTGCGATTCTTCCGTTTATCGATTCGTTGTTTGTCCTCTATACCCTCGTCTTTTTGATCAATATGGGCAGTTCCTTGTTCGAATCCGCTTCCCTGATTTACATGACGAAACTCGTTTCGAACAACAACCGGCAACGGTTTAACGCCTTAAAAAACTTCATTCAATCCTGCGGCTTCATTCTCGGACCGACGATTGCCGGTCTCCTGTTCCTTGTCGGCTCACCGGCATTTGCCATCTATATGAATGCCGGTGCGTTGGCTTTGTCCGCCCTGATCCTGTTTTCCCTGCCGGATTTGGAGAAACGAACGACGTTTGCCGAGACGGAACGCCTCAGCTTGCGGATGATTGCCGACGACTGGAAAGAGACGTTGCGGTTTACGCACAAGCACCGGTACATCACACTCGTCTACGGTCTGTTTTGTGTGATGACGATTTTCATGTCCGGTCTCGATTCTCTCGAAGCCTCATTCGCGACACGGGTGCTGGCGTTTTCTGAAAGTACATACGGCTTCCTCGTCAGTATCGCCGGCGTCGGGATCATCGCCGGCTCCGTCATCAACGCGACGTGTACGAAGTGGCTCAGCCTGCGTTTCTTGATCGGCTTCGGTGCTGTCACGACACCGATCGGTTACCTGCTGTTTGCGACGGCGGACAGCTTCTTCGTGGCAGCGGTCGGCTTTTTCCTGCTGACGTTTGCCTTATCGTTTGCCAACACCGGTTTCTTGTCGTTTTATCAAAACAATGTCCCGGTTTCAATCATGGGTCGCTTCTCCGGCGTCCTCAACGTCGCCGAGTCGGTTTTTGTCATCGGACTGACGTTATCGATCGGGATGCTCGCCGAAGTCTTCTCGATCCGTTCGACCTACATCGTCTTTTCGCTTGGCTTCCTGTTGATCGGACTGATCACGTTACCGATTGTCTTGAAGCGTACGAAACGGACGTTGTACACGCTGACGGTCGAAGAAGAATCCAAAGTCTCTTAACTCTACAACAACAGGGGCCACGAGGATTTCTCCTTGTGGTCCCTGTTGTTTGGTTCGTTTAGACCGTTGCCGGTCAGGATATAGTCAAGAAACCTGCTGATTTTCAGCCGAAGGAGGACTTCCCATGACAGGAATCGACTGTCTGCTTCACCTGCACCAAGAACTCGATCGGTATTCGGAAGACGAATTGCACTACATCTCACGTCCGGGTGTCTGGTCGCTTGGTCAAATGTATGACCACATCTTGCTGGTCGCTCACGAATATCTGGATGAGGTCGAAGCATGTGCTTCATGCACCACTCGCTCAGCTGCCGGAAAAACGCCCTATGGCGAAGAGTTGTTTCGACAAGCTGCTTTTCCGCCCGTCAAAATCAGGCTCCCGGACGAGATGAATGCACCACCGAACAATACCGACAGTGCCGATCAGTTAAGACACCGTCTCGTTCAACTGGTCGAACGAATGGAAGACTGGTCGGCACGACTTGATCAGATTGATCCAACCTCGAAAACGGAACACGGTGGGTTCGGTTGGCTGAACGCCCGTGAATGGTATCAGTTGATCGAAATGCATACCCGGCATCACTTCCGTCAAAAACAGGAGCTGGAATATCACCTTCGATGACTTAACGTTTTCAGGAGCCTGATTTTTTCAAATACGAATTTTACGCTGTAAGAAGAAAAAAGAATTAGAATAAACGCTTTAAGGATGTCACTGTTTCCCTACCTTTTACAATATTAAGCAGTCATTTCATTATTTTTTTTCGATTACACGTCTGACAATCGCAAAAAACATCGCGTTTGGTAAAAAGCGTTTCAATTGAATCAAATTTGAAGCATTTCCGCCGGCTGGATATCTCATTTTACGTTTTTTATCTGTAGCAGCTTTCCAAATCGCCATAGCCACAACATCTGGGCCTTCCGCTTTCGAACCAGCTGCATTCGAGTTCCGGAGAGCTGTTTCCGTATAGTGAGCATAATCTGTAATAGCATCATTTCGAATCAATTCTTGCGAACGTCCATAAAAATCTGTTTTAATTGGTCCTGGTTCAATGATTTTTAATTGAATATTGAATGGAGCAAGCTCGTAATGTAAAGACTCAATAAATCCTTCAATGGCCCATTTCGAACTGTGATATAGACTATAGATCGGGAAAGTGACTTGCCCACCAACTGAGCTGACAGTCAATATCATTCCACTGCGTTGTTTACGGAAATAGGGGAGTATATGCCTTACTACATTCATAACCCCGAAAACATTCGTATCGAATTGACGTTGGATTTGTTCTTGACTCGCCTCTTCAAAAATACCGACAGCTCCATATCCCGCGTTGTTTACGACAACGTCTATTTGTTGAAAATCCTGCACAATCGATGCAAGTGCTTGTTGAATACTTTTTTCATTTGTCACGTCAAGAGGATACAAACGAACACCAGGAAGGTCTTGTAATTCAAGTGACTTTTCGGGTGTTCTCATTGTTGCAGCGACATTCCATCCTTCCCGACTAAAACGTTCAACGGTTGCTCGACCAATCCCACTTGAGGCACCTGTAATAACAATTGTTTTTTGATGTTTCATGTTCATTCTCCTTTTTAAAAAATAGATAGTGGATTTATTATTTAGAAAAATAATGTTTAGCGATTCTCAATTTCTTTTCCGTATACGGTGCATACCGTAAGGACGGATCAAGTCGCGTCGACGTTTTTACGATACTTTTAGTATGCGAAAACCTATCAAAACTATGTTTCCCGTGGTATGCCCCAATACCGCTTCCCCCTACTCCTCCAAATGGAAGTTGCGCATTCATGAGATGAACCATCCCATTGTTGATGCACCCTCCTCCAAATTCGACCTTTTCCATGAAGAAGGACTCGACCGATGATGATTCTGTATACAAATACAACGCTAGAGGATATCGATTTTTTCTGATGATGGCTACTGCTTCTTCCTGAGTACGATACGTCATGATTGGGAGTAAAGGACCAAAGATTTCTTCTTTCATGATGTCATCTTCTAATGTGACGTCGTCAATCAAGGTGGGTTCGATATAGTGATGCGTCTCCTCGATTCGTCCACCGTGTATAATCGTTCCTTGACTCATAAGACCTCTTAATGTATCCATTCGTCGATCATTGATAATCCGCCCATAACTTTTACTTTTCATTGCATCTTCGCCGAAAAATGAACGGATGTGCTTTTTTAATAAAGTAATGAATTCATTTTTCACTTCTTCTTGAATAAGTAGATAATCGGGGCAGACACACGTTTGACCCGCATTAAAAAACTTTGACCATACGATTCGTTTCGCAGCGACATCCAAGTTAGCACTTTTTTCGACAATGACAGGAGATTTCCCACCTAACTCTAATGTCACGGGCACTAGTTGTGCCGCTGCTTTCATTGCGATATGGCGTCCAACACCCGGACTCCCAGTGAAAAATACATGATCAAACCGGAATCGCTCGAGTAATTGATCACCAACGTTTGCACCATCTCCAAGCACGACGCTAATAAAGTCTGATGCAAACGTTTGATGGATCAGCTCATAAATCAACTGTGAGATATGAGGGGTTTGATCAGAAGGTTTTAGGACGATACAGTTCCCTGCTGCGATAGCACCGATGACTGGTGCCAACAGGAGTTGAAACGGATAGTTCCATGGACCGATAATCAGAACGACGCCTAACGGCTCTTTAAGCATGTAACTGCTTGAAGGATGTAAGATCAAAGGTGTCTTGACTTTTGTTGGCTTCATCCATAGACGGAGGTGCTTTTTCGCTTCTTGTATTTCCTTGTACAATACTCCGATTTCAGAAGTGTAGGCTTCAAAAGCTGGTTTCCCCAAATCTTTTGATAAGGCAGTCAAAATCTCTGTTTCATTGTTTCGTATCATGTTCTCTAAATGATTTAATTGCTTCATCCGAAAATCAATCGATTTCGTCCGATCCGCATCAAAAAACGTTCTTTTTTGGAAATAGACTTGATCGTCAATGATTGTGTTCATTTTACTTTCAGGTAAACTGCTCATAATTATAATCCTGCTCCTTTTAATGTTCTTACGTTTAAACATTTAAACATTTAAACATTTAAGCCGAAGATGAACTCTTTTCTCGACTGAGAGAAAAGAGTTCCGTTTATCGAAGGATACATCCTTCTTCGATTGATTGAGTTAAAGCATTTAACAAATCGACTGCTTCCCGTAATGTCAAAAAATAAAAATTTTCCGTACCGCTTTTTTCAGATGAGACGATTCCTGCTGCGCGCAAGACCTTTAAGTGATGAGAAATCGCCGGTCGTGATAAGGAAATCTTTTCGTCCAACTGACTGACATTTAAACGGTCATGCCTTGCCAATTCGATAATGATATGTTGGCGGTTGATATCTGACAAGACTTGAAAAATCGGAATCGACTCTTGGAAATATTCAACTGCATGATCCAATGCTTTTGAATCTGTTAGATTTTTTCTCATGAAACCTCCGTTTAAACGTTTAAACATTTAAATTCATATCTGAAATTTATCTTATTTTTTTCTTAATGTCAATATTAATTTTTCGTTTAGATGATTTATCTAGAGGCTGCTTATCCAGTAGTTTTTGATCAAAATCAGGCGAGAATACGCCCACTTCTAAACGTTAAGGGCGAAGCCCTAGTGAAAGTGGGAGATGAATCGCCAGCCTGCCTTTCGGGTATATTCCCTTTGAAGGAGGTGAAAAATGGTGTTGAAACACAAGGCCTACAAATTCAGAATCTATCCGACAAAAGAGCAGGAAATCCTGATCGCGAAGACGATCGGGTGTTCGCGTTTCGTCTTCAACCACTTCTTGGCGAAGTGGGATGAAACGTACAAGACCACTGGAAAAGGACTGTCCTACGGTTCTTGTTCCAAAGAAATTCCTTTGTTGAAGCAGGAGTTCGACTGGTTGAAGGAAGTGGATAGTACATCTGTTCAGATCAGCGTCAAACATCTTGCTGATGCGTTTGACCGCTTCTTCAAGAAGCAGAACGAACGTCCTCGTTTCAAGTCCAAGCGCCATCCCGTCCAGTCGTACAAGACCAACATCCAAGGCAAAAACCAGCTTCCTGAAGTCTCGATTGGATGCAACAAGCTCAAACTTCCGAAGCTGAAATGGGTTCGTTTCGCCCATTCGAAACAGATCACAGGCCGTATCTTGAACGCCACGATCCGACGTAACGCTTCAGGCAAATATTTCGTCTCCTTGCTCGTCGAGCAGGAGATCAACGAACGGCCGAAGACCGGTTCATCCGTCGGCGTCGACGTCGGACTCAAGAACTTCGCCATCCTGTCGGACGGCACGGCATACAAAAACGACCGTTACTTCCGAACGCTTGAGAAGAAACTGGCGCGCGAACAGCGTAAGCTCTCCCGCCGTCAACGCATGGCCCTGAACAAGAAAATCACGCTTTTTGAGGCGAGAAACTATCAGAAGCAGAAGCGGAAGGTCGCCCGTATCCACGAGAAGATCGCCAACAAGCGAACCGACTTCCTGCACAAGGTATCGACCGAGATCGTCAAAAATCACGACATCATCGGCATTGAGACCTTGCAGGTGAAGAACATGCAGAGGAATCGCAAGTTGAGCAAGTCCATCTCGGACGTCAGCTGGTCCGAGTTCTTCCGCATGTTGGAGTACAAGGCGGACTGGTACGGGAAGACCGTCGTAAAAGTCGGCAAGACCTTTGCTTCCAGTCAACTGTGCTCCGGTTGCGGACATCAACACAAAGACGTGAAACATCTTGGCTTGCGTGAATGGACATGCCCGAGTTGCGGGATTCACCACGACCGGGATGTGAACGCAGGACTGAATCTCAAACAAGAAGCTGAACGCATCTTAGCTTCTTCAACCGTCGGGACGACGGGGTTAGCCTGATAAATTTTCGACCGGTAGGTCGGATAACTCAGGAATCCTCCACCTCTGAGCAAAGCGTAGGTGGAGGTAGTTCAACGTCTAAATCAGCATCAATGATTCCAAATTAATCATTTCAAGTTTTTCGGAATTCTAAACTGTTGCAGCCGCTTATTCATTAATTCCGCGACAAAAATCGTTCCGTCGTCTGCGATAGCCAGATCATGGGCAATCCGCAGCTGACCGGGCTTCGTACCAAAGTTGCCGAATCGCTCCAGAATCGTACCTTGTTGATCGAGCACTACAATTTGACTGCGGGCGTCCGTTGTCCGTTTATTCAAATAGTCACCGCCGTCAGCGACATACACCTTTCCGTCCGGCCCGACCTCGACCCCATACGGTCGACCGAGTTCCGGTTGATCCCATGTCTGCTGATGACGACCGAATCGGTCAAATACTTGAATCCTGGCGTTGTTGCGGTCGGCAACATACAAATTCGACGCGTCGTCACTACTGATGCCATGCGGCAAATTGAGTTGACCGTCTGCCGAACCCAATTGATTGACTTCCCACTCGAACTTGCCGGTCCGGTCGAATTTCGCAATCCGGTGATTGCGGTACCCGTCCGCGACTGCAAACGAACCGTCCGGCAACACCGTCACATCGGTCGGACGGGCAAACAGATACGCGTTCAATCGGACCGGGAAGTTCGGCAACTTGTTGCGAATCCGAAGACCGGCTTCCGTTCCGAACGGATATGCTTTTCCATAAACCGCTTGAACGTCGCCTTCTGGATTCAGCTTAAACACTTGATTCAAGCTGATGTCCGTCACCCAGATGTTGTTGGCGTCATCGACTTCCAACCCGTGCGGGGACTGAAACAAATTCTGACCGATCGTCCGCTTGACGGTCCTCGTCTCGCCGTCGAGCACGACGATTGTTGCCTCTTTGATCATCGCCTTACTGCCGTACGTCCCGTTTGCCCGGTGCAGGTAATAGATGTCGCCGTTTGGTCCAACAGCGACACCGCTCGCTTCGCCTGCCTGTTGTTGTTGATTGCTTGTTTTCGGCCATACTACTGTTCCTTCATAGTGTTCACTGGTCGCTTGGACCGGATACGATTTCTTAAAGACCGGTTCGGCTCCTCCGCGTGACCACCACGCTACTGTCAGTCCAAGTACCAACACACTCCCGAAGAAGATGGTTTTCTTTTTCATTATGTACGACTCCTTTTGTTTACTGCTTTCACTATACGTCTTTTGTTTCGTTTCCTCCCTCCGCCTCGCGATGTAATTTTCCTCCGGCTTCCGTCTCTTCCCTTATTCGTCCCTTTTTTGCACGATTGTCACAAAACAGTAACGTTTCTGACCTTTCCTCCAATTACCAAAAAGTGTATATTTAAAGCACTGATTATGTTAAAGGAGGCTTTTCCCCACGTGAAATTCTTCAAATCCCCTCGGGTGCTTGAATTAAAATGGATTCCCAAGCAGGACTGGCAAACGGTCTGCACCAAGCGCATGATTGACATACCGCATCATCCAAATGAACAAATCGTCGGACTTGCCTACAACAATCAACAGCAAGTCGTTCAAGTGACACGAAACATTCAAGCACCGCTGTTCGGCTATTACGTCACCTTACTCGAAAACCGTCAGGCGAAAAAAACCGTCTTGTCGAAACGTTCGCACATGACGATCCAACACCTGTCGACACGCCTGTTCGGTTCCGTCGAACTGGCCGAGTTTTCCCTGCTCGACATCCATGTCCGGGAAGAAGGACTCGGTGAACGGGGTCTGTTATTAGAGGCGTTAATCCAAGATATCGAACAGAAGTACACCCATTACCGGGTCAGCGGGGATTTCACTGCCATCTCTTACGGCGGTCGCGTCTCGGCCGAGTGTTTTACAAGGTACGGGTTTACGATTGATCAGGATCGATTGATTTTAAAAAACTACCATGATCGTTTGTTCGTCAGTTAACCAGCTACTGGGAGGTAAATCCATTGCGTCTAAAAGACAAGCCATACGTCAAAGCTGTCGTCTATATCCTTGAATTCCTGTTACTAGTCGTCTCTTATGTCGACTTATGGAAACGTCCGCGCACCCGCGGACCAAAATGGTTGTGGGGCATCCTGATTTTTCTCGTCAACTATCTCGGACCGGTCGTTTATCTCGTCTGGGGACGCCGTCCTGCGGCACCATCCGAGCCGTCCATCCAAGACTAAAAAAGCTTCACTCCGTTGCCTGAACATCAGGACAAACGAGTGAAGCTTTTTTGTTCGTATCAAGTGGTAGGAGAACGCGTGATTATGTGGTAATTTGATTAGTATACACTACTTAATTTTTTGAAAAGCTTCACCAATCACTATACCGTTCACGAACGGTGACAGAAAAGAGGGATTTGATGACGTCACACTTGTCCACTCCATCCTACCGTCATTGGCAGGGGATTCAAAAACTCCATCACCGCTACATGAAAGAAGTCAATGCTGTCTTAAAGGACTGGGGCTTATCAAAATCACAGTTCGACATGCTGGATACGCTCTACCGCGAACAGAGTGCCACTCAAAAATCACTGGAGGCGACGCTTGAACTGTCAAGCGGTGCAATCTCCCAAACCTTAAAAAAATTGTTTGAGCAACACCTCATCACCCGGAAGCGGATCGACAGGGAAAAACGACTTGTCTTGACACCGTCCGGAGAGACGATCGTTCAAGAGTCGGCCCCTGTCGTCGAAGTCATCCATGAGCAGTACTTCAAAGCCTTTACGATGGACGATCATGAATCGTTTGACCGCCTGCTTCACAAGATGCAAAGCAGTCATTTTTGATGCCTGGATGCAATCGTCGTTACCGCTCCGTCTTCGGCAGACTCTCTTCGTCGATTACACCCATCTCGATGATTTGATCGTCTCGTAAACGATACGTCATGTATTCGGTTGGTTTCAGCGGCAGGACATCCGCACGGACCGCCACGGCATATCGTTTATCCTTGGCCCGATGCTTGTCGTTATAATAGGATTTGACGACGATCGATTCACTTGTTCCATAAGTCTGTTCGACATGCTCTACGACCTGACGCATGACGTCCTGTTCATACGCACGGTCGTATCGCGTGATGTACACGTAGGACGCAGCTGCGATCAGGACCAGACAGACGATCCACATCAGTTTTTTCATGCTACAATCTCACCTTTCTCATACTCTACTTTTTCATAAAGGAGCGCTGCCGATGATTTTGCGTCACTTCACCCACCGTCGGCATCTAAAAGCCATTGTCGCCCGCGGCGGACTATCGGTAAAGGATACAGCTGAACCTTACTTACAGTTCGAATTTAATCTACCAAGCGACCACTTGAAAGAGACATTCCATTCGTTTCATCAATCCGCCAGTGATGCGTGGGACGAGACGGATACGGTTGCTCTCGACTTTGACTTCGTCAAGATCCAGGCCGCGGACATTGGCGTCCTGGAACAGGTTGAACCGTTCCCGGGAAAAATTGACTCTGATTCTGCCAACGGTCCAATCCGCTTCGTCAAAAACTTTTTGTCGCTCGGCTATTTAACGGAAGAATCACGGGAACAACTGTCTGAATATTACTGATCACACGTCAAGAACAGGCCAATCGTGCCTGTTCTTTTTTTGTCGTCAGCTGCGTCGATTGTAGATAAACATCATGACCGGGAACGTCATGACATGAATGAAGAGGAAAGACAACAAAGCTGTCATGATATCTTCGATGACGTTCCACTGGAAGAGTATCAGCATCACAAAAACATAGACAATACTCAAAGCGTATGACATGTGACCACTTTTTCTCTTGATCTCTTCTTGCCGTTCGTCATGGGGTTCAGCAGCCGGAAAAACTAGATCGGCGGCCAATTGACTCAAACCCGCTAATATCATTATTATACTGAGTGGACTCGGTCCATCAAATATTGCCAAATAGTTGCCGTATAGTATTAGAACTGCGGCGAGTAAACGATTGATCATCGGCATATGTTTCATCCTACATCGTCTCCTTTTTTCTTCGATTCGGGAATAAAAATCGCTTCAATCGGACAATCAAACAAAGCCGCCATCGAAAACGCGAGCTCGAGCGACGGATTGTACCGCTCCTTTTCAATCGAAATGACGGTCTGTCTCGAGACGCCTAACGCCTTTGCCAAATCTCCTTGCGACCACTGACGCGTTTCTCGTAACACCTTTACCTTATTTTTCATTGCGGTCACCTCTCTCTTCCAATAATATGTAAAAACGTTTCATCGTGTCAAGTTTCCTTTACAGACTAAACAGAAGAAAACCGCCGATTCATCTGATTCGACGGTCGACGGTTTAATATCATGATTTAATCGGTTGTGCGGCTTTTACCTGTCGACGTTTCTCATCTTCCCGCCACCAGCCGTTGATGAAGAGCTGAAACATCAGAACAAATTGCTTGAAAATCACCTAATTCTTTTTACTCACTTACAAGACGAGGTGCTCACGCTATTTTATCTTTCCTGGCAGTCAAACGACAATATTTCCACTTCACACCCTTGCCCTTCCAGATTCGGGCTGCACGCGTACGGACCGACTTTCCAGTCCCCTTCTCCATGCAAATGCGCAATCCGTAACTGTTCCTTCGTTTCACCGTCCACAAAATACAGTTCCACATCCTGGTTTTTGAAGACAAGCTCGAACGTCAGCGGCTGTCCAAAGACCGCGTTGTCGATATCACGCGACGACCAGTCGGAAAAGCCGAACGAAGTAACGACGGCACCGAGATGCGATTTCCCGTCCGGAATAAATTCCGCTGAAACTTTTAACCAATGATCTTCGTTTAGATAAAGAAGGATCCCTGCCTGATCATACGTCTGACGTGCATCCAACTTCACTTCAATCCGGCATGAAAACGATGTTGACGGAATCGATTGAAGTAAGGCGTGACCGGTCATCCGGTTAAACTGATAATAGGTATTGCGCCAAAAGTCGGTATCGCCTTCTGTTTTAAAGGTCAGGCGTTCCTGCATATTGAATTCTTTTGGTTCATTCAACCAAGTAAAACCTTGCCACATATTAATTCCTCCTGTTTTTAAAACTGTTTGTGTTGAAACATCCTATACGTACGCTTACGGTTCATCTTTGAACTGTTCAAACTCTATATGTTCAGGTGCACGGAAGTCATTCTCGTCCCGTGGTCCATCTCGAAAGCCATAGCCCGAATAGATGGCAATGTATTCTCCATTTTTTTCTCGGACGTTAAAGGAATACGATGTCCGCGGTTCATCTTCAAGGATGAGATCGTAGCCGTAACCGTATTTTGAGATATAACTTTTCACCTGATACTCGTCTTTTTCCAGTCCGTACTGTTGTTCGAGTTGGTCCTCCAAGTATAATTGACGTAGGATTTTCTGATGAAAAGTATACAAAAAACATGAGACCAACACCAACAGTATCGCAAGGAAGATGAACCGTCCAATCCGCCACTTGCCGTTTGCTTTCCAAAAGTTCGTCATCGGTACTCCTTTCCTCCTGCCGCCACATATGTTACGGTACGGATAAGGAAGATATTGTTAATAAACTGCCCTATTCTTAAGAAAGAAGTGATTTACTTGAAAAAATATCTCTTGATTCTCTTTTTCCCGATTGTCTTCTTAATCGTTCCGTTATGGGCTGATCAACTGTCACCCTTGTTACAAACACTCTTTTTCCTGATGTTATTCATCTCAGTCTGTTTATCGCTACATACCGCGTGGACAGTGCTCAGTCCACGGTTCCCGAAATGGACGGCGCGCGTCAACAAACTTCATCCGGCTCTCGGCATCTTACTTGGACTCGGTCTTTTGGCGGCATTCGGCTATTTGTTCTTTACAGCCTTTTCGCTTGTTTCATTCGGAATCATTCAAAGTATGCTGACGATTGTCTTGATGTATATCGGACTGGCGATTTTTGTCTTCCTCCTCAGCTGTTTCGTCGAAGGGATCACCCGCCAATCAAAAGACACGTTGTTTCAACCCGTCTTAATCTTCGTCTCTGTCTCTTATGTCGTCTTGACCACATTCGGGATTTTACAACTCATGGCGTAATCTCCAAACCCGTCTGCGCACGGGTTTATTTTTCGTGATGCAACGTACCGTCCGCATCGATCTGGACATGCAGCTTGCCGTCGAGTTCGAGAATAAGTGGACTCGTGACCGCCGGTTTCGGTGAGAACAACCACGTCCGTCCCGCTCGTCCGAGCAACAGATGGGTCCCGTCTTCCGGCGCCCCGAGGAAGTTTAAGAAATCGACGTTAATCGGCTGATGGTAGCGGTGAAAGACACCGAGTTCAGCAAATCTAGCCCCGACACCGGCGACGTCCGGCGTCGTCACGTTCATTTCGCCGATATCTAAAATATCACTCACCGTAAACGTCTCAAGCGACTTATTCGGATTGACGTCATGCCGGGCAATCAATTCGACGACGTTCTCGTCCGGGTCGTAAAAGTAGACGGAATGGGCATTGATGTTTTCAAAAAAGATTTCGTCTGCTCCGTCCTCAATCAATAATGGCACCTGCCGTTGCAACCAGTCCTTGGCCAGCTGAAACGCATTTCCCGGAACGTTGAACGCAAAGTGGTATTGTTTCGGTTGCTGTGTCGTATCCTGTTCAAACCGAAGCTGACTTGTCCCGATTTGTACCGTAAAGGATGTTGCCGTTTCTTCGACGAGTCTGAAACCAAGCGTCGTCGTATAAAAGTGTTGCATCGGTTTTACGTGATCCGTCCAAAGTGTTGCTACCGTAATTTTCATTCCACATTCCCTCCGTCTGTCTTTTAAATTCACTCGCTTCATTATACAACAATTGATGTATAATACTGGTTAAAAAGTAAGTACATTCCTATTTGAGGATGGAGGAAAACAGATGAAACGTTACAGTATCGCATGCGGCGGAATTTCAACACAAGTCACCGAATGGGGCAACCCGAATCACCCGGTGATTTTTTGTCTGCATGGTCTCGGAGGAACGAGCCTCAGCTTTATTGAACTGGCCGATGCGTTGAAGCATGACTACCGAATTGTCTCGATCGATGCACCGGGTCACGGGAAGACCGAACCGTTTCCGGATGAACGGGATTATCAGTTTGCTCGGTTTTCCGATTGGCTGAATCGGCTGTTCGAACAGTTGCACATCGAAGACTTTTATTTCCTCTCGCACTCCTGGGGCAGTTTCATCGCGCTTTTCTATCAGAAGGAACAGCCGGAGCGCGTCCGCGGATCGATTTTAATTGACGGCGGTTATCAGAGTAAACGGTTGCGGGGTACACCACTCGAGCAGGAATCTGCATTTTACGATACAGATTTTGAGGAGTCCGTCGCGACGTGGGAAGAATTTCGGGACGTTGCCGTGTACGGACCAAAGATGCGCCGGTCGCCGTTGCTTGATCTGGCCGGAAAAGATTTTGTCCGGATGCAGGACGGGCGTTACTACTGGCATGCCCGGGCGAAGACGGCACGCGCCATCTTGACGGCAATGTATCAAGACGAGATTCTCGACTTCCTCGACGATGTCCCCGGTGACAACCTTGTGTTGCTCCGTGCGACGTTACCGGTTTCAGAAGAACCGTTCCGCCAACAAGCAATTACCCTGTGGCAGGAAAAAACCGGTGGGACTGTGATATCCGCTCCGTCGACTTCCCACATCCTACACTGGGATGATCCGGAGTTTATTCTGCAGGTGATTCAGGAAAACTGGACGATTTCAAAATCGCTTCATTCATAACAGATTAAGGAGAATCATCATGAATTTTGTTTTTGATTTGGACGGGACCCTCTGTTTTCAAGGTTTGCCGTTGTCTCACCCCATTACAGAGGCGCTTCATTCGCTGGAAGAAGCGGGTCACCGGGTCATCTTCGCTTCAGCCCGACCCATTCGCGATCTGTTACCGGTCCTTCCGGAAACATTTCAGCACCACCTGTTGATTGGCGGAAACGGATCGTTAGTTTCTTGGTGTGGTGAAATCGTTTATTCAACGCCCTTTTCTCCGTCCGATGTCATCTACATGCAAAAACTGATTCAACAGATGGATGCCACCTACTTAGTTGACGGTTTGTGGAACTACAGCTATACGGGTCCCGCGTCTCACCCGATTCTCAAGAATCTGGATCCGTTGCAATCCGCAAAAAACGTAAGTCTGGCAGAACATGACACCATTATAAAAGTCTTGATTTTAAGCGCATCAAGTATGGCGGACTTTTCGGAAGCAGTACGCGAGATCGATGTCGTTTCGCATTCGCATGGTGAAGAGCAGGTGCTTGACATCAGCCCGAAAGGCATCCATAAGCGACATGCCCTTCACATCATGGGCATTACAACAGAAGGATATGTCGCGTTCGGGAACGATGCCAACGACATCGAGATGTTTAAAGGTGCCGTTCATTCGGTCATGATCGGTAGTCATGCCGGTCTGCCTTCCTATGCGGATGAACGGATTCCGTTAAACGGTTTGTTCGAAGAACAACTTGTCGCTAAACTGCGTGCATTGAATCTCCGTTTCAGTGCCAAAAATGGTTTGCCAACTTAATTTTAAGCAATTGATTTGATGTAGTTTCAATAGCAGTCTATTCAGAAAGGAGGAAGATAATATGCCTGGCATTGATCCGTTTTTGATGCAGTTGTTCATTGTTCCGGCGGTCGTCATTGGAGTTGGCGTATTTGTGTCGATTTCAACCAGACAAAATGGACATCAACTCTCTGAGCGATTCTTCAGAGGATTGACGTCCATGTTTTAGTGGATTTCGATTAAGTAGTTGTCTCCAAAAACTGCCGAACGTCGTTCCGGGATTTCAATACGATGATGGTTTTGGTCGACGCAACTTGATTAAGTTTCGATTGGATGTCGGGTCGTTGTACGTTCGGATAATTCCAAATCCATTTCAAAAAAGCAAAATCGATTTTTTCCGGACACCCTGCTGCCATGTCTGTTCTTGGTTCATGGCGGTGGCGGACTGTCCGTTTCAAGACACGGTACACACATGTCGTTCGCGGCAAATCGAGAAAGATGATTGTATCCGCCGCTTGCAGCCGAATGTCCATCGTTCCGCCGTAATTCCCGTCGATGATCCAGTCATCCCGCGCAATCAACTCCGCCTGAATGCGCGTTTGTTCTTCCCGTGGAACACCTTGCCAGTTCGGCTTCCAAAACAATGTATCCAGATGATAGACCGGAATGCCCAAGGCATGGCTGAGCTGTTTGGCTAACGTCGATTTGCCGGAGCCCCCGGAACCGATCAGGACGATTTTTTTCATTCCGTTTCCTTCCTCGTTTCCTGTGTTCGCTCACTTGACGGTTCGTCGGCTTTTGTATTTCGTTCAAGATAGACAGAAACCAACTCGTTGACATGAAACGCCAAGGCGTTTCCCCCGTCAACTGACAGTCTAAAAAACTGGGTCGTATAATGTGCAGCTGTCTCGTGGTGTTCCAAAAAACCATCAATCGATTCCATAAACATATTAAAATCAACAAAATTATCAATATAATGTACATCCCCTTTTTTCAATTTCAAAAAAAGTTTGTCCTCCATCGTTGTCCTCCTCTAGCATTTATATTCAATATTGCTGTTTCATCCTTTCGATGAGTAAATTGATTACTTATAACTCTACCCACTCAAGCCGAAATCGTCCACCGGGTCCGATCTGGTGCAGCAACGCCCGGTCCGCCTCGATGATACGACCGATGACATTAACACGCTCGTCGGCCGCAAGATCCCGTTTCGTCAGCTGCAACTCGCCGGCATACCGACCGTACTTAAGATTGTCGATCGTGACCGATCCGACAGGCCGGTCTGATAAGGTCGAGGGTTCAAGCAATCCATTGCCCGGTCGACCGTAAGCCCGTGACTCGACCGATCGGATGACATCCCGCGCCGGATCCATCCGGTTCGTCTGAATACTCGTCAACAGCGGATCATCGGTCAACAGCGGATCGTCGCCTTGCCCCGTTGCCCGGAGGACAATGATTCCCTCCTGATACGCAGCAAATTGCCGCATCGAGCTTTCCGACAAGCCCGGGTCCCCGATCAGAATCCGGTCAACGGACGCTTCCAGCTCGAGATAACAGGCAAACGGTGATTGTCCGCGGTGGTCTTCGAGCGTCGGTAACGTTTCGTGCAGCGGACCACGCAGGTGTCCGTCTCCCGGAATGAAAGCTTGGACACGGATTCCCTGTTCACGGAGCCACCGGTTTTTATCATTGAACCAGTCACGATCCAGTCCCGTTTCCGGTCGCGGATAAAAATTGTGCCACGCCTCGACCTGCTCAAGCACAAGTCCCTCCGCTTTCATCGCGTCGAGTTCTTCCGCCGTCAGCGTACTGGCGTTTAAGGCGACCATCATCTGTTTTGATAAGTCCGCGACCTGTTTCGGTGTCACGCCGTAGTCGACCCGCAGTCCGGTCACCCCCCATTCGGTTAAGGTATCGGCATCCCCCCACGTCTTGCCGAGCGCGGCAAGGGAAGTCGGGGCGATGTCCGCGACGAGTTCCATCTCGAGCTGTTGCGCCAGTTGCCCAAGCGTCCGTAAGCGTTCCGTGTACAACGAAGGATCGTCTTCCGGAATATGTAACGAGGTAAAGATTGAGGTAAAACCAATCGTCCGCATCTGTCGGATGCTGTCTTTCGCCTCATCTGTCAGTGGTTCACTCAAATAAACGGCAAGTCCTTTCATCTGTTTCACTCCTTCTTGTCAGCGTAGTGTTCAAAGACCGTCAATTGTTACTAAAGTTCCAATATAAGAATTTTTTAGGAGATACTTCATGAATTATGATACCATTAGTACGAGATCCATAAAGGAGAGATTGTATGAAACGAATTTTGATTCCGTTCCTGTCGATTGCCTGTCTGGTATTGATCTGGAACGGTTACAGCCAACATGCTGATTCAAAGACGGACCTGTTCCAACATAAACATTCTTCTGTCGGCGACAACAGCGCCGTCGCAAATATCGTCAAAGAATTGGCACACCATCAAGAGTTGCATCAGATTGCCCTCGAAACGAAACAAACACCGTATGGCATCCATTTGACTTACAAGGACATCGAGACGGAACAAGTCGAACAGGAGATCAAAGAAACGGTTCTGTTCAACGCAACCTACCTGTTTGTCCTCGTCGATAACGTGGACCGGATTACGTTTACCTTCCCGGATTATACCTTCACCGTGACCCGCGATAAGCTGGACGGCTGGTACAACACGCAACTCAGCACAATCGAACAGGAACAAGCAGTCACAAAATTGATTCAGCATCATTTGAAGTCTGAAACCAAAATCAACCAATTTTTCGCTGACTGATCTAAAAAAGTAATCACCCATTTAGAAACCAATGGAGGTCATCTGCATGTTCGCTTGGTTCGGCATGAGACACGTTAAAAAAACGGATCGTCAATTCATTGGGAATCTGCAAAAACGGACTGTGACCTTGATCCTGCTGACAGCCCTTCTCGTGTTGAACGGTGTGAAGTCTCTGTTGACTTATCTGATTCCCGCAGCATACTTGACTGACTCAATCATTGCTGTTCTGCCAGGGACAGTGGGAGTTCTTGTTGCCTTGGTCTATGTCTTGGTCCTTGAACGTATACTCCAGGACAAGACCGTCGACACGAAGACTCAATAGGCAGGTCAAACGTAAAAAAGATGGAACATCACCTCAACGTGATCTTCCATCTTTTCATTTCCCCTGATATCCTTACATCCAGTTAAATCCCATCTGCCATTTCTTCTTTGAAACCAAACCAGAAGGTAAACAAGAAACCAAAAACATACGAGATGACGAGACCACCGATATACGTCAGGTACATTCCGTTATCGATCAACGGTGTCAACGACAGACCGGATACACCGACCCCAAGCGCCGCTGTCTTCATCGTTGCCTGGAAGGCTCCGCCGACTGCGGCTCCCATACAGGCCGTCAAGAACGGACGACCGAGTGGTAGCGTGACCCCGTACAACAACGGTTCACCGATACCGAGGAACCCGACCGGAATCGCCCCCTTGATGATGTTGCGTAACCGTTGATTCCGTGTCTTGACGAAAATCGCCATCGCTGCCCCGACTTGCCCGGCTCCCGCCATCGCAAGAATCGGTAGCAGTGCCGTATTGCCAATCGTATTTAACAGCTCCAAGTGAATCGGTGTCAATCCGTGATGGAGACCGACCATGACGAGCGGCAGGAAGAATCCGGCGAGGACGGCACCGGCAATCGGACCACCGACTTCAAGAATCACGTTGATCGCCTTCATGATGCCGTCTGATAAGACGCCGGCGACCGGCATGATCGCATAGAGTGCCGTAAAGCCGACGAGCAAAACAGTAAAGAGTGGCGTAAAGATGATATCAATCGAGACCGGCATGAACCGGCGGATATGTTTTTCAAGATACGTCATCAACCAGGCGGCAAAGATGACCCCAAACAAACCACCCCGACCGACGACAAGCGGTTCACCGTAAATAATTATGTCGACGAGCAACGGATTAAACAGAATTCCGCCGGCAATCGCTCCGAGAACCGGTGTTCCGCCAAATTCCTTCGCCGTATTCCAACCGACAAGAATCGCTAAGTAGGCGAAGACGGTACTACCAATCAATAAGAGAATCTGCATCCACGTTTCTGTCGCATCAACCCCGGCATTTTTCGCAAAGTTCGCCGCTCCGTTGATGATCCCCGATGCGACGAGTCCCGGAATGAGCGGGATGAAGATATTTCCCAAACGGCGTAAAAAACGTTTGAACGGTGACTTTTGTTTATCCTTCACTTTTTGCCGTTCGATGGCAGCCCGCTCTTCAAACGTCAGGTTCTCATCGACCGACTCTTCACCGATCGCAAGACCCGTCTCACGGCTTAAATGATCGGCCACCCGATTGACCGTTCCCGGTCCGACGACGATTTGCAGTGTCTCGTCATCGATGACCCCCATGACACCGTCAATTTGTTTGAGGGCCTGGATGTCCGCTTTTGTCGGATCTTTCAGCGACAACCGGACACGTGTCATACAGTGGGCCAGTTGCCGGAGATTATCTTTTCCCCCGACATGTTCAAGGATGGCAGATGCCAACACTTCTTCCTTCTTCATGTTCGTCCCCCCTTAAAGCGCGTCGCGGACGAATCCGTGCGCACGTTGTAATCGTTCGACCGCCTCAGTATACGAAACGTCCGCTAAAATCATGACGATCGCCGTCTTGACGTGACCATTCGCCGATGTGAAATAACGCGCGGCTGTCTCAAGATCAACCCCTGTCGCTTCCACGATCATCCGTTTGGCCCGAATTTCGAGTTTTTCATTCGTCGATTGGACATCGACCATCAAGTTTTGGTAGACCTTCCCGACACCAATCATCGCCGCCGTCGAAATCATGTTCAACACAAGCTTTTGTGCCGTTCCGGCCTTCAGGCGTGTCGAGCCGGTCAAGACTTCCGGTCCGGTTTCGACTTCAATCCGGAAGTCCGCGTGTTCACTGATTGCCGCCTGCTTGTTGCAGGACAGAGCAGCAGTCGTCGCGCCGACTTCACGGGCATAGTCCAGACCGCCGATCACGTAAGGAGTCCGACCGCTCGCTGCGATGCCGATGACGGTATCATTCGCCGTCAGCTGAAGGGTCTGTAAATCTTCGACAGCAAGCGTTTTGCTGTCTTCCGCCCCTTCGACGGCTTTGATGAGTGCCCGTTCGCCCCCGGCGATCAGGCCGACGACCATATCCGGTGAAACCCCAAACGTCGGCACACATTCGGCCGCATCCAGCACACCGAGTCGACCGCTCGTTCCGGCTCCGATATAAATCAATCGTCCGCCCGCTTGAAACGATTGAATGACCCGATCGACGACTCGTTTGATGACCGGTATTTCCTGTTGAATGACAGCGGCGACCGTTTGATCCTCCGCATTCATGACCGTCAACATGTCTTCGACCGACATGTCGTCGAGACGCATCGTTTTTTCATTCCGGCGTTCTGTCGCTAATTTCTCTAACATGACCTTCATCCTCTCTGACAACTCCTTCTACTTCCTCAATACAAAATATAATAACGATTAAAATTAATAAAAAATGAAATTTAATTGCAAAAAGAGTCAATAGGCAAAGCCCAATCAGAAAGATTGAGCTTACCTATTTTCATCGTCCTTACCGGTTCCAGTTCTTGAACCCGTCTCCAAATTCGAGATGAAGTGTGTTTCGGAACGTGCCGTCTTTAAACTTCGGTACGTCAACGGGCAGTTTTCCTTGTGGTTTCACTTCACCAAAGATGGCGCGGATTCCTGCCGGTAAATTTGGTCCGGCTGATTTTGTGTTCCCGGCTTCCGAGTCCGGACCATTGGGATCTCCCTTAAAGCCGTAGACAAGCAGTTGCGCTTTTGCGTCCGCTTGCACGGCGACATCATAAGGATTCCGAAGACTGAGCAGGACGGACGGTGTTCTGGTACGTTTCGCCTGACGGAACACTTCCGCCGGTACATAATGGTCCGCTGACGTCGCTTTCAGCTTGTCACTGTTGTTGACGTTTGAGCCGACGATGATGTAGTCCGCAGCTGCGACCTTTTCTTGCAGATTCGGATTTTGCTCCAGATGCGGCGTCGACGCCGTATAATTTTCCGTCAATATGTTCACGTGTTTCAGGTTACCGGCGTTTTTCTCAAGCGACCGAATTGTCTTGACCATACTGTCCGTCTGATCTTTTGCCGGTGACAAGACAAGGATCGTCTCCCTTTTTTTAGGTTTGAACGGCAATGTTTTCTTGTCATTTTTAACGAGTGTGACCGCCGCTTCCGTCATTTTCCGCTCAAGTGCCTTATGTTCCGGACTGCCGACGACTGTTTTCGCTTGCGCCAGCTTTTCATCGAGCGTGACCGGTGTGTCCGTTTCATTCCAAATGCCGCGTGTTGCTTTTAACGTCAAAATCCGCGAGACAGACTGATCGATGTCCGCTTCCGACAGTTCACCGCTTTCGACAGCTTCAATCACGTCGTCAAAAATCGTCTCGAGTTTCGTCACGTCTTGTGTCGACCGGAGAATCGTCGGCATCAAGGCGATATCGACTCCGGCTTTTAACGTCTTGATGACGGCTTCCGACTCCGTGAAGTTGTCGGCAATCGCCTGCATGTTCAAGGCATCAGTGATGACAAGTCCCTGATATCCGAGTTCTTCCCGCAAGACGCCGGTGATGACGTCATCCGATAACGTCGCCGGCAACGGGAACGTGCCTTGTGTCGATTCGACGACCTCATCCTCGATTTGCGGCATTCCGATATGTCCCGTCATGACCATATCGATTCCTTCGGCAATTGCGCGTTTAAAGGGAACGAGTTCCAGTTGCTTCAACTCTTGTAATGATTTATCGACGACCGGCAAGCCGTAATGCGAATCCACTGCCGTATCCCCGTGTCCCGGGAAGTGTTTTGCCGTCGCAGCGACACCCTGCTCCTGAATGCCTTGTGTCATCGCCGAGCCGAGTTTCCCGACCAGCTGTGGATCACTTGAAAACGACCGGACGCCGATGACCGGATTCCCGGGATTGTTGTTGACGTCTAGGACCGGACCAAAGTTGACGTTGATTCCAAGTGCCTTCAACTCGGACCCGATGATGCCGCCTGCCGCTTCAGCGTAGGATGCACTCCGGGTCGCCCCAAGTGCCATGTTGCCCGGTAAATTCGTTCCCGTTCCGAGTCGTGTTACGATTCCGCCTTCCTGATCAATCGTCACGAACAACGGGATATCGTTGCTTGTATCCTGCTTGACGACCTCCTGCAAGTCATGGACCAATTTCGTCGTCTGCTCCGTCTCACTGACGTTTTCCGCAAATAAGATGACGCCCCCTAAGTCAAACCGGTCGATGACCCGTCCGACTTCCGGTGCCAGCTTCGTATGATTGGCCCCGTCCCATAACCGGAAATCCGGCATGATCATTTGTCCGATCTTCTGCTCAAGTGTCATCTGATCCAGTTGTACGTCGACCCGTTCCGTGACGGAGGGTGTCGTTTCGGCCGCGACCGGTTGCATTGGCAGCGACGCGGCGAGTAGCGCCGTCGTCAATCCGAGTGTTGCTGTCCAGTTGAGTTTCTGTCCCATATGCTCAGCTCCCCTTTTGTTTTGACCCCTGCTTTTACATCCATGGTTTGGCGTTTTTCCAACCGCCGTTGGTACTTTCCCCTGCGTTCACCGTTAGTATAGCAACCACATTAAAAAGAAACAATGTTTTATTTGAAAGCGTTACCAATATAAAATAAAATTTCTTTACTACATCGTTCAATCAGTTGGATTTTACTATAAATTTATTTATAGATAGACCTATTTTTATTAATTTGTTTTTACATCAACTACGCGCTATTCTAATCACGTAGCGAATCACTGAACACATCCAAGGAGGAAATAAACATGAGTAAACACGTATTAATGGTCGTCACAAACGCCAGCGAAATGAAAGAAGGACATGCAACAGGCATTTGGTTATCCGAGTTCGGCGAAGCCTATGTTGCGTTCCAAAAAGAAGGCTATACGATTACGGTCGCCAGTCCAAACGGTGGACTTTCGCCAATCGACGCCCGCAGTCTCGAAGACGAAGTGCCGGCAGATATTCAAGCCACGGCGCCGCTGCTCGAAAACACACTCGATCTGAAATCGATCAGCGACTTCAGTGCGTTTGATGCCATCTTCATGCCGGGTGGTCACGGTACGATGTTCGACTTGCCACACAGCGATGCCTTGAACCACGCACTGCGGACGTTGTTTGAAGCGGGTAAAACCGTTGCTGCCGTCTGCCACGGACCAGCTGGACTCGTCAGTGCGACACTGACGGACGGAACACCACTCGTCGCCGGTAAAACGATCGCAACGTTCACGGATGAAGAAGAACGCGCGACAGGACTCGACATCTACATGCCGTTCCTGCTTGAAACACGTCTGCGTGAACTTGGTGCGAACATCATCGTCGCTGATAACTTCACAGAAAACGTCCAAGTCGACGGAAATCTTGTGACGGGTCAAAACCCACAATCTACGATTGCCGTCGCAAATGCCGTCATCAAGACACTTAACTAAACAATCAAGGGAGATCCTTTTCACGAAGGATCTCCTTTATTAGGAGGTTCGATTCATGATTCAACTGATCGCCCGTATCGAAGCGCATCCCGGACAAGCGGAACAACTCGCTCATGTCATCGAAGGTGTGATCCTGCCTTCCCGTGCCGAAAGCGGTTGCCTGACCTATCAAGCACACCGCGCTGAGGACGATACGCATGTTTTTTACTTTTATGAGCAGTGGCGTGATCAAAAGGCGTTTGATGATCACGTTGCTTCGGTGCATTACCAAACGTACCGAACGGATAGTGCCAACCTTGTCGCCGACCGTTCGTTGACGTTTTTACAAGATGTTTCTAGGTGATTTCGAAAATGAACCTACTCGAAAAATTTCGGATGGATTTCAGACGGAAGACAAAAAAACGATTTTTCTCGTAATCGAGAAGAATCGTTTTTTTGCTGGCTTCTAATCGTTTTCACTAAACAAACATTGTTTTTGAACTTTATAATTTCTACGTTTGTTCATCTGGAATGCTAAGTATGAATATGTCATACTACTCTCGAATAACACGGAGTTCATACAAAATACTGAGGACAAAGGAGCAATAATATGTTGAAAGAAGCATTTCACATTGCTGTACCAACTGCATTTTTTCCAGATGAAACTTTGAATGTCGACGGAACAATTGAACATATTCGATATTTAGTCGACCAAGGAGAAAAGTCGATTCTTGTGTGCGGATCGACTGGAGAGCAACATAGCCTGAAACTGAAAGAAAAATTAGTTTTACTCGAGGCGTTGATGAATGAAGCATATTTACTTAATGACGAGATAGAGGTTTTATTTGGCGTATCCGCAATTAGACAAAAAGAATCCGTTGACTTAGCTCACGCCTTGAACTACCTCCACCTACGCTTCACTTAGAGGTGAAGGATTCCTGAGTTATCCGACCTAACGGTCGAAACCTGATCAGGCTAACCCCGTCGTCCCGACGGTTGAAAAAGCTAAGATACGTTCGGCTTCTTGTTTAAGATTCAGTCCTGCGTTCACATCTCGGTCGTGATGGATCCCGCAATTCGGGCATGTCCATTCACGCAACCCTAGATGTTTCACATCCTTGTGTTGATGGCCGCAACTCGAGCACAGTTGGCTCGAAGCAAAGGTCTTGCCGACCTTCACGACGATCTTCCCGTACCAGTTCGCCTTGTATTCCAGCATACGGAAGAACTCCGACCAGCTGACGTCCGAGATGGACTTGCTCAACTTACGATTCTTCTGCATGTTCTTCACTTGCAAGGTCTCGATGCCGATGACGTCGTGGTTTTTGACGATCTCGGTCGATACCTTGTGCAGGAAGTCGGTACGCTTGTTGGCAATCTTTTCGTGGATACGAGCAACCTTCCGCTTCTGCTTCTGATAGTTCCTCGCCTCGGAAAGCTTGACTTTCTTGTTCAGAGCGATGCGTTGACGGCGGGAGAGCTTGCGCTGTTCGCGTACCAGTTTCTTCTCAAGCGAACGGAAGTAACGGTCGTTCTTGTATATCGTGCCGTCCGAGAGGATGGCAAAGTTCTTGAGTCCGACGTCGACACCGACGGATGAACCGGTCTTCGGCAGTTCGTTGATCTCCTGCTCGACGAGCAGGGAGACGAAGTATTTTCCTGAAGCGTTGCGTCGGATCGTGGTGTTCAAGATACGGCCTGTGATGTGTTTCGAATGGGCGAAACGTACCCATTTCAGCTTCGGAAGTTTGAGCTGGTTGCACACAATCGAAACTTCAGGAAGCTGGTTTTTGCCTTGGATGTTGGTCTTGTACGACTGGACGGGATGGCGCTTGGACTTGAAACGAGGGCGTTCGTTCTGCTTCTTGAAGAAGCGGTCAAACGCATCAGCAAGATGTTTGACGCTGATCTGAACAGAGGTACTATCCACTTCCTTCAACCAGTCGAACTCCTGCTTCAACAAAGGAATTTCTTTGGAACAAGAACCGTAGGACAGTCCTTTTCCAGTGGTCTTGTACAATTCATCCCACTTCGCCAAGAAGTGGTTGAAGATGAAGCGTGAACACCCAATCGTCTTCGCAATCAGGATTTCCTGCTCTTTTGTGGGGTAGATTCTGAATTTGTAGGCCTTGTGCTTCAACACCATTTTTCACCTCCTTCAAAGAGAATATACCCAAAAAACAGGCTGGCGATTCATCTCCTACTTTCACTAGGGCTTCGCCCTTAACGTTTAGAAGTGGGCGTATTCTCGCCTAATTTTGATAAAGATCACTCTGTCACTTACTGAAAGCTATTGAAAACGAACCATATTAGAATTAGATCCTTATCTATCGTTTATTTTTAGCTAGTTGAATCTAAACAAAACAACATGACAGTTCATGGTTCGATGACGATTGAGAGTTTGTAGTTCACATACTTACTTAACCCTTTCAAAAAGGCGTTCAGTTCACCATTCGATGGAAATCTGCACTCCAATAGGTAACATGATTCACCACTCAGCTTATAATTTCGCCTGACATATTTACGATGTTCTTCTAAGAACAATAAATAGGGATCATGGAACGAGGAAATCATAAAGATGTTCACCATCGCATGAACGGTGTTTCCTATCTTCTCTTCATCCACCGTAATGGAATAGTTCCGGATGACGTCAGATTCCTCAAGTTTCTTCACCCGAGTTGCTACCGCCTGTCCAGTCAAATGTACACGTTCTCCAAGTTCCCGCATCGTCATCCGACTATTTCGGTTTAGTTCTTCCAGAATTCTATAATCTGTTCGATCAAGCATGGCTGCTCCTCCTTTATTCGCAAAAGAACGATCTATCATGACATCACTTTCAAATATCAAGTTTTTTTATCTATTTACTTGATTTCTTCTATGTCTTATTCGCACATTCTTTTTTTATACTATAGTTATCATACGATAAAAGGAGAAATGATGATGAATATTCAACTTATCCGAAATGCGACAATCCGACTGGAGTACGCGGGACTTACTCTCTTAGTTGATCCATTTTTGGCAGATCAAGGTGCGTACCCTGCATTTCCGAACTCAGTCCGACAAGACCAAAAAAATCCTTTGGTAGACTTACCTCTGACGGTAGAAGAAATTATCGATGGCGTGGATGCGGTGATTCTGACCCACCTCCATCTTGATCATTACGATGAAGTCGCCAAACAACATCTGCCGAAGGATGTGAAAGTATTCGTTCAAAATACCGAAGATCAAGCTCTAATCGAAAATGATGGATTCACCAACGTCGAACTATTGACAGATGAATCTACATTTAAAGAAGTAGAACTCATTAAAGTAAAGGGGGAACATGGACGAGGCGAGATTCTGAAACTGACAGGTGAAGTATGCGGAGTCATTCTCAAACATGATACAGAACAAACACTATATATTGCAGGCGATACTGTTTGGTATGAGGAGGTTGCAAAAAATATTAAGTCACACGCCCCTTCCGTCATCGTCGTGAACGCCGGCGACAATCAATTCCATGCAGGCGGCTCTCTTGTGATGGGGAAAGAAGACGTACATGCTGTTCATCAATCAGCACCAGATGCCTCCATCATCGCCGTCCATATGGAAGCCGTCAATCATTGGACTTTATCAAGAGAAGACTTACGCAGATTTGCGGCGTCGAAGCATTTTTCTAGTAAACTCGTCGTTCCTGAAGACGGTCAAATCATTAATACTCTATAAAAATCTGTATCCCGATGTTGATTCCGCTTGAACTTCCTCCCCCGCCTACACTTAGAGGGGGAGGATTCCTAAGTGAAAATGACACGGAGGTGCTTTCCGCTAAATTTCAAACATTTGAAAAGGAGTAGACTCATGAAACAAGAGGTGTTTACAGTCCGATCTTTCGCAAAAGATACCATTGGAGGAAATGAAGCAGGAGTAGTCTTAAATGCAAATCATTTGAAAGAAGACCAGATGAAAAAAATTGCGCTGCTTTTGGGTTACAGTGAAACAGCTTTTGTGAGCGAATCGGATATTGCAGATTTCAAAGTCCGCTTCTTTACTCCAGAATATGAAGTAGATCTTTGCGGCCATGCGACGCTCGCTGTTTTTCATATTTTATTCAGTGAAAAAATCATAAGTACAGGCACTTTTTCACAAGAAACCCAAGCTGGAGTGTTAGAGGTTGAAGTAAAGCAGGACGGGACCATCATGATGAATCAAAACCGGCCACAATTCTTGGATATATTACAGAAGGACGAAATAGCACGGTCATTAAACATTGATCCCACTGAAATATTAAGTGATTTGCCCATTCAGATCGTTTCTACAGGTCTAAGAGATATCATCATCCCGATTAAAAACCTTAAAACACTTCAGCGAATAAAACCAAACTTTTCCGAGATTGCAGCTGTCAGTAAAAAATATGACACTATAGGGTATCATCTATTTTCATTCGATACCTTGGGTAACGCAAATGCACATACAAGAAATTTCGCGCCTTTATACGGTATCCCAGAAGAGTCTGCTACAGGAACATCCAATGGTGCTTTAAGTTGTTACTTATTCAACTATAAAAAACTGGAGAACAAATCCGTAGAAAACATTGTGATTGAACAAGGTTATACAATGAAGAAACCTTCAGAAATTTTTATTGGATTGCTATGCGATGAAACCGGAATTACACGTGTAACCGTTGGTGGTAGAGCTGTCTTAATCGAAAAAAGAGTTTTGGATGTGTAAAAAAGAGACCGAGACATTATTAGCTGACTACACCTGTTTCACTACAATAAAATTCTACTGGAATGTTGTGAGTTGAAATAACTCCATTGGAAGAAAATTTCCCGCCAACAGAAATATCGTAGGTTCTTCCTCCATCGATCATAACAGTCGAATATCCTGACTGAGTCCATTTTCCTTTACTCGACGTATCTTTAGATGTTACCGAGTTAACATCTGAGAAGAATTGTCGACCTGCTGACTCTCGAAGCGCTGTATCGAATAATCCTGTAATTGCGATCCCGACTGAAGTACCTTGAGCATTAATCGTTTTTGTTTTTGATTTAGATACAGCAGCTTTTGCTGAAACATTGAAAGAAGGTTCGAACTCCAATCCGACTCGATCTTCAGCAATTCGCTTGAAGCTTTTAGGGGTAACCCAGTCAGATTTTTTAAAATCTTTTTTTGTTACCAATTCAAGATCTGCCTCTGGATGATCTTTGTTGATTGTATCAATTATGACTGAATACTGTTTGTAATACTTATTTTTTTGATTTTGAGTCAGTGAATTCTCTTTACTTTCTGCTGATGCTCCGTTGACCAATGAGACAGTCAATACAGCACCTAATGCCGTTGACAATAATGCATTTTTCACGTTCATTTTGTTCCCTCTTTCTTTTTTCAGCATATTTAATACACTGTAAAAATAGCACGATGTTGAATTTTTTTTATACTTTTACAATTCGTTTTTCTTATCTTAATCACATTATTTTTTAATAGTTAATTACTTACATTGAATTTATTGTTTGACTAAAAAGAAAACTATTATAGAGTTAAAAAATATTAAAATATGAATTGGTGATATTCAATTAATTTTTATTGAAAACGTATTTTTCACTTTATTTTTATCAATTCCTTATAGCAAAAAATTATTTCCAATATCTTCCACTCTATATTTTCAGTCGCAAATTTAGAGGCTACTCATGCATGAGCTACATTGCTCTTTTTACTCGAATGGAGAGACTGGGACATAACTAGCTGACTTTTATAGAAGAAGGCCCTCGAAACGTTTTTCGTTTCGAGGGCCTTCTCATTTATAAAGCTGAGTTATGTCCCAGTCTCATTTTCTTCAATAAACTTCTTTAGAATCAGCTAGTCATGTCCAAGCTTCTTTCCTTTTAATTTCTTAAACTATACTGTTTTTGTTATTTCAATTGTCTTTCTCCCCAATCACAAATCACATCCATAACCGGAATTAACGATAAACCACGTTCAGATAAGCTGTACTCTACTTTAGGAGGAACTTGAGGATATTCTTTACGTCGTATTAAAGAATCTTTTTCTAACTCTTTCAAAGTATTGGATAACGTTTTGAAGGAAATCATACCGAGTTGACGTTTGAGTTCATTATAGCGAATCGGCCCGCCGTATATATACAATGTATATAAAATTTTCATTTTATATTTTCCTCCTATCAATGACAAAGTGTAGCCAAAGCCTGTATTAGTTAGAACACTTTGGGATATACAAGAGTCGACTTCTACCTTTACATTCACATTTACACTCTCCTTTTGGTTAGTATCTAACTTTAATTACCGTACTTGTCTTCTTTTATAGCACAAAATACAATACATGTGTACCACAAAAAGAGGAGGAATTTTTTATGAAGACTATTGTTTATGCACACCCATGGGAGGGCAGTTACAATCATGCGATTTTAACCGCCATTACAAAAGACTTACGTGAGAAAAACCAAGAATTTCAAGTAATCGATCTTTATAAAGACGGTTTTAATCCTGTTTATTCTGCGGAAGAACTTAAACTATTCAGCCAAGGGGAAACCACCTATCCTTTAGTGAAAGAGTATCAACAACAATTAAACAAGACGACTGAGTTGATTTTCGTCTTCCCTATCTGGTGGTTTGACTTACCTGCTATTTTGAAAGGGTTCATTGATAAAGTGATGCTCTTTGGTTTCGGTTATTTGGAAGACGAAGAAGGAAATTTGACAGGATTATTGACACACATCACAAAAACAACTATCGTCACTACTTCTACTGCAGAGCAGAACTTCTTAGAGAACGAGGGTGGTAATGCAATTCAAGGTGTATTCATCAACCGGACACTTGCCGATATCGGTATTAAAAATGATCTGACTAAGTGGATTCATTTTTCTCGAGTAAACTTGACTACAGATGGAGACCGAAAACAATTCCTCGACGAAATTGCTCAGAAAATCTGAGGAGTACAGAAATTATAAGAACACTAAAACTGTCTTTGGACACAATCGTAAAGAATATGTCGAATTGTGGCGTTCAAGATACGGCCTGTGACCTTTTTCGAATGGGCGAAACGAACCCATTTCAGCTTCGGAAGTTTGAGCTAGTTGCATCCAATCGAGACTTCAGGAAGTTGGTTTTCGCCTTGGATGTTGGTCTTGTACGACTGGACAGGATGGCGCTTCGACTTGAAACGAGGGCGTTTGTTCGCTCGAAACCGCTTCCTAGGGAAAAACAAGCAAGAGCGACCCTGCAGCGAAGCGAAGCGGCGCAATGCTTGTCTCAGGAAAACGATTCGAGGCGAATAAAAAAAACGATCTTTCTTGTTTAAGAGAAAAATCGCATTTTGTCTTCAGTCTGAAAGTAGAATCCGCAATCGGATTCTACTTTTTGTGTTGCAAGGCAGCTAAAATATCGAGCATCAACGGATCATGCCGCGATTCGGTCCGGTACGCCATGTAGATATGGTTCGTCGCAAAACGCTCCGGTGCGATGACTTGAATCGTTTCGTCTTTGAGCGCTTGACGAATCAAATAATCCGGCAACACACTGACACCATGCGAAGAAGCGACGGCTTTTAATATGGCATCGACGTTCGGCAACACCATCTCCGGTCGAATGTCCGGCCGTTCCCCGAACTGTGTCTGGTAATACCGGCGGATGATCGGCAGTTCGAGTCCATAGCTGATCCACGGCTGACGATCCATCCAGCCCTTCAAATCATCGTCCGGTTGCTCCCAGGCGTAAGGGGCGACAAGGAAAAATGCTTCGTCAGCAATCGGGACAAACTGAATGCCTGGTTCTTCGACACGTTTCGTCGAGATGACAAAATCGAGTTCACCTATTGCGAGCCGCTTCAGCAATTGGTCGGTCAAGCCGAAATCGCCGATGTACTGGGCGAAATCAAGCGGCAGGACCGGAATCACTTCGTGGGTGATGAACTCGGTCGGTCCACCGAACTTCAACAGCGGACGCACCTGTTCACCTGCGACATATTTCATTTCGAGCGACAGTTCTTCCAAGCGGTCAATCAAACCGACGACTTGCGTATACAGCTCCTTGCCAGCATCGGTCGGAACCATCTGCCGCGGGGCGCGAATGAACAACGAGCTTTGCAATTCCGCCTCGAGGGCCGCGATATGCTGGCTGACGGCGGGTTGCGTCAAAAAACGGATCCGTGCGGCCGCTGAGACCGAACGTTGTTGGTACACATGGATGAAGCTCCGGTACCATTCAAAATCTATCATTGTATTCGCTCCTTTTCCTGCGATACTTTAAGTATAGGGAGCCGTCAGGCATTAGACAAATAACATTTCAAGCAGACATCCATAAGAATATTAATAGTCGGAAAGGATTGATCCATATGAAAAAATTCAGAGGCAAACGCCGTTACTTCCGAAATCTGCAAAAGAAACAACAACCTAGCGCTCATCCGCTCGATTTCAGTTCCGACAGCTGGTTCGATTTTTGGCACGTCCACCTTGATTTTGACGGGTTCGGAAATGATCACCTTAAAATGCGAAAAGCACATGTCCAGGCATTGTTTCATCTGATGGATGAGTTAAACGCCGCCCTTCAAACGTGGGGTCAGCCGTACCAGCTCTGGATCGAACTGTCCCGGCTCGATGCAGGATTGGACGCCGTTTTTATTCATACACGGAATCCGAACGATGATAATTTTCCGTTTACCGATCCAACTTTAACGAAACCGACCGAAAGATTGCCGGACTATTTGCAAACCATCGAGGGTTTGGAGCAATACCAAATCCGGTTGTCCGAACGAATCACATATGATGCGTTCGACGACGAACCGGAAGAAATCACGGATCACATTCTCGTCATCGAACGACGAGGGAGTCGTTACCTTCTTTAACCACGTACATACGGACGGTCCTATGAAAGGAACCGTCCGTCGACAGCGACTGACCTTTAAATTCTTTTGAAAATCATTTTGGAACCGGCAAGGAACACGATCAGAAGTACGCCGCCGAATACGAGATTGAACAGCCAAGGCAACGTTCCCATAAAGACTTCTCTTGCCGCACCGTTGAACCAGTAAGCTAGAGCCGTGAACAACACCACACTCATCAGCAGGATAAACGAAAAGCCGCTGTCCTGCTTCTGCGTTTTTTTGGCAATCCTGTAACCGATGAGAAAAACAACCACTGCCCCAATTGTAAAATAAATGTAAAACCATGCATCGACCGAAAACATTAACGAACTATTCAAATCGACTACCCCCTATTAAGAAATGAATTTCCTTAATAAGGAATACGTCATTTTACCCCCTAATTCCTTTCGCCTGATCATACAAACTAATCGCCTGCATCATTCGCTCCTGCATCTCGATGCGATCCAAGACGCCGAGTCCCCCGCTGTTTCGACATGGTTGAGTCCAGTGCACGACTCCCTTTTTAATATGGTCGGCTTTCGGTTCCCTGTTCAGCCGCTTCTTCACGCGGTATGACCGCCTTTTCCGATTCACGATGTCCGCCTTACTGGTTTACTCGGCTGTGACGATATTCTAATTAAATGGACGGATGCCCATCTGACAGGAGCATCCGTCCGTTTTTTGTTATGATGAGACGACCTTACAAATCCCTCCCATTACTTCACGGCAATCGGAATCTGTATTTCAAAAAGCGATTCTTCTAGTCGATCGGTCACCGAGACATCCACTTCGACCATTTGAATCGCATGACCGACGATTTTCATGCCTTCCCTCTCTATATATTCCATCATCTGACTTAAACATGTGTTCCGGTCCCAGACTTCACCAAAATGACGCAGACAGACGTATGTTCCACTTGGCACTTGAATGAGGTCTTCTTTTGAATAATCGTTCGGAAAAGACGTTTGAGCAACCAACACAGCTGTTTGTTGATCTTCTAGTCCCTCTTGTAGACTCGCCTCAAAAAACAATCCTAAAAAACTTCCTGCTACCAATGATACGTTCTGCATCAGCAAACGTTCGATTTCAATCGCAGCGTAACTCAATTCAATATCATTCGTCACTGTCCGATTGGTCGTTAAAAAATACCGTTTCGGAATCCTCCGGATATGCGGCTCCACTGTTGCCCCCTCTTTCGAAATCCGTCTCAAATCATTCATCTTTTGGCTCAGACTGCTTTCGATCCGGACAAGCTGATCGATTTTAAGTTGAAGCTTTTTTTGGTGTGCTTCCATGATGTGAAGAGACTGTTCTACATTCCGTTCTTCCAGGAAAGATTTGATTTCTTTTAAACTCAACCCAATCTCTTTTAGTTCCCGAATCGTTCCGAGCACTTCATATTGATGAATCGAGTAATAACGATATCCGGTAGACGGATCAATGACATGCGGCTTAATTAATCCAATCCGATCGTAATGGCGTAACGTTTCCGGAGTCATATGACGCAATTTAGCCATTTCACTGATTGAAAGTAACTCTTTATCCATAAATTCTTTCCTTTCATCTTGACCTTTGTGTAACACAAAACTTTATAGTGAATATCATCATTATAAAGGAGTGGTACAAATGAATCGAAATTGGGTATTCGTCCTGCTTGCAGGTATTGTCGAAATTGGTTGGGTGATCGGCTTAAAACATTCCAGTTCTCCAATTGAATGGGGACTGACAATCATCGGCATCATCGTGAGTTTTTCTTTAGTCATCAAGGCAACCTCTCAGTTACCGGTCGGCACTGCTTATGCCGTCTTTACCGGAATCGGTACGGCGGGGACGGTCCTCGTCGGCGCACTGTTGTTTGAGGAACCTTTGTCCGGGATGAAAATCATACTCATCATCACGTTAATGACGGGCGTCATCGGCTTAAAATTAGCGACACCTGACTCAGCACCTGATACGAAAGGAGCAATCAAATAATGCCTTGGATCATATTAATATTTGCCGGAATTTTTGAAGTGATTGGTGTTTCAAGCATCAATCGTCTCAATCGCCAATTTAACCTGTCATCACTTTTCATTTTTATCCTGTTTTTTGGTCTCAGTTTTTCGTTCTTGTCGATTGCTATGGCAAGTATACCGATGGGAACAGCTTATGCCGTTTGGACAGGAATCGGCACGGTCGGTGCCACCCTGCTTGGAATGTTTCTGTTTAACGAAGAAAAGTCATTCAAGCGCCTTCTGTTTTTAGGAATGATTCTGATTTCCGTCATCGGATTAAAGGTATTGGAGTAATGAAATCATTTCACGACCGTGTCTGGCTGCTTTTCATCATTTGGTTCTCATGCGGAATCATTTTAGTCGGATTTTCTCTTTTACCACCGTGGTTAGAGTGGGCAAATGCCGTCTTTCTTTTCCTCTCGGGGACGTATGCGGCGTTTTACCTATGGCATGTCTTGCCACGTGGTCGTTGGATTATTCCACTGATCTTTTTTGGTTCCATCCTGATTGAGTCGTTTGGAACCCACACCGGCTTATTGTTTGGAGCATACACGTACATGTCGGATTTTGGTCCAATGGTCTTCGGTGTCCCGATTACAATGGGACCGGCCTGGTTATCCGTGATGGGTGCCAGTCTCGCATTCTCGAAACTGTTTGATTTTCGCTATCGCACGTTACTGCTTGTGCCGCTTTTCACCGTCTGGCTCGATTTAGCGATTGATCCCGTCGCTGCGGTCAAACAATACTGGATTTGGCATGAGACCGGGATGTATTACGGGATTCCCGGTCAGAACTTCTTCGGTTGGTATGTAACTTCCCTGTTTTTCTCTTGGTTCATCGCAAAGTACGAAGAGCCATCGACCGATCATCGACTTGAGCACAATAATCAACTGCTGTTCCTCATGCTCCATCTCTTATTTGGTGTAACAGCTTGGAGCAATGGTCTCCACGGTGTTTTCCTGATTACACTGTCTTCGATTGCGGTTTATCTTTTACGTCATCGAAGACAACGAACCGTCAATTAGCTGATTTCGATCCCTGAATATCATGTCAAATCGTCAAAAGAAGGAACCCTCGCTCTGATGAGCATCCGTCCGTTTTTTGTTATGATGGATATGGGGAAAACAGGATAAAAGCAGTGGTTCGAGCATGCCGATTCGTTGGAAAGAAGAAACCATCGTATTTGAGACCTTTCGTGAGGCAGACGTCTGGGCGGATGCACTCGCAAACGAAATCTACGGTCGTACGATTAACGGGTACTGTACACCAGACCATAAGATTGCCTGTGCCCTGACCTTTTATTTGGCACATGTGCCGGAATTCCGGGTTCAAACGGCAGAAATACCATTTGAAGATCTCACCTATTATCAAGTATGGGTAGAGATCGTTGAACTCCAGGCGTAAGGAAAGGAGAACATCATGAGCGATCCTGTTGAAACGTTACCGTTTTACTTACGACGCTTTCCGTTTTTTGTGATTTCCTATATTGTTGCTCCTTTAGCCTTCTTATTGCTGTTGATCCACTGGAAATCGCTCCGTCCTCAAACACGGGACGCACGGCTGATTGTCTCCTCCTTGTTCCTGTTGTTGTTCCTCGTCGATTTTTTCCCGAGAGGATGGTACCAAAATGCGATGCTCGCATTTGCCATCACTGTCGGACTGTTCATCACTTTCATCGGACTTGAAGGGAAACGATCAAAACATGAAACATAATGTAACATATTGGGGGGGGCAAAAATATGAGTATAAAAATCACACTTGATAAAAAATTAGAACTGGGATACCTTTATCTTTTCCCTGAAAATTTCCAATACACAATAGAGGATACAGAAGATCTAGACTCTAATCCTTACCTTTCATTGGATATCGATCAAGATGAGCGAATTGTAGGCATTGAAATTTTCGGTTCCGAAACTGTCAATTTGATTGATGCATTGGGGAAAGATCTTAATTACGAGAAAAACTCTGACATTGTATCTCTGCGCTTAAAAGATACTCCAATTAAAAGTACGTCTACATTCTCAGGTATACAATTCCATTTTTCTGAAACAAACCATACAGGCTTTGTAGGATTCGATATTATCGACTTGAAACTATATTCGATAGAAGCACTAGGTTCACTACTAAAATAATTTTTTGTCCAGCATCGAGATAACTCTGCTGGACTTTTTTGATACTTCATTTGCTTAAAAACTTAATCGATTAGGGTATACATAACGGTTCATAAAATGACTAAACGGCATGAGTCCACTTGATGTCCGGGCTCATGCCGTTTATTAACTTCTTATAGTTTGTCGAGCCTATCTAATTGATGGAGTTCCATTCAGTGACAAGATCTTTTATTTTTTCAGTTGGTTCAAGAAGACACGACTTTCTCGCCCGTCAAGTCGATATGTCCTTCGCCCCAGGCGCACATCGCGTCTAAGATCGGGCGCAACGACCAACCGTAGTCGGATAAGGAATAGATGACTTTCGGTGGGACTTGTTCATAAACCGTCCGGATGATGACACCGTCCTGTTCGAGTTCGCGCAGTTGTTGCGTCAACATTTTTTGCGTGATGTTCGGCATCAGCTTCTTCAACTCACTTGTCCGGTGTTCGCCTTTGATGAGATGACACATGATGACGACTTTCCATTTGCCTCCGATGACTTGCAGGGTCGCTTCGACCGGAATATTGTAGGCCATGCTGATTCGTCCTTTCGATTCTTGAAGTACAGCGGGACAGGTACTTTTTAGTGCCTATCGCACTTGAAAGTGCGTACTTCTCAAGTGAATTTGATGGGTTTATGATAACAACTGTCAGCGGAAAGTACAAGTCGCCTTCGTCCATTGCTTCATCCGACGGGGGTAAGGTACTTTTTAGTGCCTATGGTACTTGAAAGTAAGTACTTCCGTAAATCGTTTTCCCGCTCTATGATGGGATCACGCAGAAATGTTCCCTCATCATTCAATGCGCACCGGGCCCGGTCGTTTAGGAAGACTTCCGTCATTTACTTCCGTCATTTACTTTCATCATCCATCTCACTTTAGGAGGAATCATCATGAATCAATTAAACCCGCGTGCCGAACAGGAACAGGTCCCGCAAAACGGTCGCCTCGCCCTGCTCGCACTTGCTATTAGCGCTTTCGGAATCGGAACAACGGAATTTGTCCCGGTCGGCTTACTCGCAGCCATCGCCGGCGACTTAAACATCGGCATCACCCTGGCCGGTCTGATCATCTCCGGTTATGCCATCGGTGTCGCTGTCGGGGCTCCGATTTTGACTGCTTTGACGAACCGGATGAACCGGAAAACGTTGCTCATGGCGTTGATGGTCGTCTTTATCGCCGGTAATCTCGTCTCTGCCGTCGCTCCGAGCTTTGAACTGTTGATCGTCGCCCGCTTTATCACCGCCTTTTCACATGGTGTCTTCTTCTCGATCGGCGCAACAATCGCCGTTCAGCTCGTACCAGCGGATAAAAAAGCCAGTGCCATCGCCTTGATGTTCACCGGACTGACGGTCGCAACCGTCACGGGTGTCCCGCTCGGTACGTTCATCGGTCAAGCATTCGGCTGGCGCGCGACGTTCTTCGCCGTTGCCGCATTGGGTCTTGTTTCAATCATCGCCAGTTTCTTCTTGATTCCAAAAGACTTGAAACAATCTCCACCGGCGAAGTTTTCCGATATGTTTAAACTGTTGACGAACGGACGCCTGATGCTCGGTTTCCTGATTACGGCACTGGGTTACGGCGGAACATTCGTCGCCTTCACCTACTTGACGCCGATCATGCAGGACGTCACGAAAATCAGCCCAAGCCTGATCAGCATCATCCTGCTCGTATACGGCATTGCCGTCGCGATCGGCAACGCAGTCGGCGGAAAACTCGCCAACGGTAACCCGATCAAAGCGTTGTTTTATATGTTCATTCTCCACGCCATCGTCATGATTGCCTTGTCGTTCATGATTCCGTTTAAAGTTGCCGGGATCATCGGGATCATCTTGATGGGGCTGCTCGCCTTCATGAATGTTCCGGGACTCCAGCTTTATATCGTCCAGTTGGCGGAAAAATATGTCCCGGCTGCCGTTGATGTCGCGTCCGCGTTAAACATCTCTGCCTTTAACATCGGAATCGCACTTGGTGCAACGATCGGCGGACTCGTCGCCGACACGATCGGACTCGTCCACACGCCGTGGGTCGGTGGCATCATGGTCATTCTGGCCGTCATTTTGACTGCCGTCTCCCGTCGTCTCGAACGCCTATGATATGACGTCTGATTTACACGGAGTTGTCGAACGACCGGCAGCCATCTATCGCCTGACACCGATTGGTGAGAGTTTGCAGCCGATCTTTCACGCCATCGAAAAGCAAACCCAGCATCCGTAAGCGGAGGCTGGGTTTTATCTCGTCGCGACAACCGTGAATTCCCACGGGATGTTTTCGCCGTTCCAGCCCCGATGTTCGTCCAGTTGTGCGAGCGTGAAGCCGCTGCTGATGAGGGTGTTCACGATCTCACTCATCGTATAGTGCCGCAACATCACTTTCGGAAAATCCGCTTGTTCAGCCGGATCAAAATGCGATTGGTACACAATATTCTCTTCATATGTATCCTGATCAAAATAACGCGGGATGTATTGCAACTCCTCGTTGATACAATGTTTGATTGGATGATAATCACTCAAAATCAGTTTTCCGCCCGGTTTGAGCAAGGCAAACAAAATCGCCGTGAACGCCTCAAGGGCATGAAAATAATGCAGAATCCCGCCTTCAAGATACAAGACATCGAACTGGTGCTGATACGTATTCACATCAATCTCATAGATATCACCGACGATGTACTCAATTTCTGTTCCGGCACAGGCGGCAAGCTCGAGGGCATAGCGCCGGTTGGCTTCCGAGATGTCGAAGACCGTGACGTCCGCACCCAGCAGTGCAAGTGGAACCGCCTTGCGACCGTTTGATCCGCACAGGTTGGCAATCCGTTTGCCGGTCACTTCCTGAAAATAGTCCTGATGTTTCTTAAGACTTGCTTTCGGGTCGGCCGTGATTTCTTTTGCCTTGTCAGACGGCGCCCCGTCACGCTGATTCCAAAATTCATAGGCCCGGTATTCCCAAGCAGTTTTGTTGATTGCACTCTGTTGTTTCATCTAATCAACTCCTTCTCGTACTACATTGAATTATAAAGTGAAAATGTGGTAAATGTGTTATTTCTAAAAAAACAGCACACTTAATGCTTTACTTTGAGTTCTTATGAACTTATAATCAAAGTATAAACAAAACACCACTTAAAAGGAGGAAGCGCTGTTGACACTATTGATCGTATTTTTAGCCATCGTCTTCATCATGCTCGCACTGGACCTTGGCGTATTTCACAGGAAAGCCCATGAGGTCTCGCTTCGAGAAGCTTGGACCTGGACGTTCGTCTGGATCGGACTCGCCGTCGCCTTTGGCGGTTGGTTATTCTATGCGCAAGGCAGCGACGCTGCAATCGAATACACGAGCGTTTATTTCATCGAAAAGGCACTTGCGATTGATAACGTCTTCGTCTTCTCACTTGTCTTTGCTTACTTTGCGATTCCGTTGAAGTATCAGCACAAAGTCTTGTTCTGGGGAATCCTCGGTGCTATCTTCTTCCGCGTCATCTTCATCGTCGCAGGAGTTTCGCTTCTTGATAACTTTGCTTGGGTGTACTACATCTTCGGTGCTTTCCTCGTCTACACCGGTTACATGATGTTCAAGAACATCGGGCAGGAAACGTCGCTTGAAGAGAACAAAACAGTCCGTTGGCTTGAAAAACGATTGCCGATCACACAAGACATCTCGTCTGGTAAGTTTACGCAGCGGATTAACGGTAAGTTGTTCTTCACACCGTTACTGATCGCACTGATTTTCATCGAGATTTCGGATATCGTCTTCGCCGTCGACTCGGTCGCCGCAAGCTTCGCGTACTCGCGTGATCCGTTTATCATCTTCTATGCGAACATCATGGCAATCCTCGGACTCCGTAGTCTCTACTTCGTCCTTGCGAACCTGATTGATCGCTTCTACTACTTGAAACACGGTCTCAGCTTCATGCTCGTCTTCATCGGGGCGAAGATGATTCTCGGTGATGTCTACAAAATGCCAATCTGGATGTCACTCGGAACAATCGTCCTCGTCATCTTGATCAGCGTCTTCTACAGCTTCTATAAGACGAAGCCCGGGAAGTAAATTCGTATAACAGTAAGCAGGGAGTGGATCATTTGATCCGCTCCCTGTTTTTGATGAAGTCCATCACCACAAAAAAGGTTAAAGCACATCCGATCATCATGGATGCCTTTAACCTTTTTTAACGTGAGCAGCATTCTTGAAGTACAAATCAGCCGTTCACAATTTTGTCAGCCGGTTCTTCAACCATGACTGGTTGATTGATTGACAGTTGCTCCCCTTCTTTTAAACGTTTTCTGTATTCAGCTGTCGCTGTAAACAGAACATCCGTCGAAGAGTTCAGGGCAGTTTCAAATGAATCTTGTAACACGCTGATGATGAGTCCGACAGCTACGACCTGCATCGCAATCTCATTCGGAATACCAAACAGACTGCAGGCGAGCGGAATCAAGAGGAGCGATCCGCCCGGAACACCGGAAGCACCGCAGGCACACACAGCAGCCAAAACACTTAAGATGATGGCCGTCGGAAGATCGACCGGAATCTCAAGCGTGTTTACCGCGGCAAGCGTTAAGACGGAAATCGTAATCGCGGCTCCTGCCATGTTGATCGTTGCACCAAGCGGAATCGAAATCCCGTATGTTTCTTTATGCAGACCAAGCTTTTTACACAATTCCATATTGACGGGAATATTAGCAGCCGAGCTTCGCGTGAAAAATGCTGTGATTCCACTATCTCGGAGACACTTGAAGACAAGCGGATACGGATTTTGACGGACGTTGATGAACACGATGAGTGGATTAACGATAAGTGCAACAATGAGCATCGTGCCGATCAAAACCAATAATACATTACCGTACTCGAGTAAAGATTTGAGTCCATTTTCCGTCACCGAACCAATGACAATCCCCATGATACCGAGTGGAGCGAGTTTAATGATCCATCCGACCATTTTCGCGAGCGCATCTGAGAAATTTGAGATGAAGGACTTCGTCGTATCCGACGAATTTTTTAGTGCAAAGCCTAATACGATGGCCCATGTCAAAATACCGATGTAATTGGCATTGACTAAGGCATTAACAGGATTGTCCACCATATTCAAGACGAGTGTCCGAATGACTTCAATCGCATCATCTGGAGCAGCCAATTTCTCTGTACTCTCAGTCAGCGTGATCGTGACCGGGAAAAGGAAGCTGATGATGACAGCAATGGTTCCGGCTAAGAACGTACCCAGGAGATACAAGAAGACAATGGACTTCATGTTCGTCTGCTGTCCCT
Organism: Exiguobacterium sp. S22-S28; assembly: GCF_043359615.1. Taxonomy (NCBI): domain Bacteria; kingdom Bacillati; phylum Bacillota; class Bacilli; order Caryophanales; genus Exiguobacterium; species Exiguobacterium sp. S22-S28. Next base: position 148,298 of record NZ_JBHFFC010000027.1, read on the forward strand.
TTTTATGCTGCACAATCGCTGCCATGACCAGGAAAAATACTAAAATAGGCGCGACTGCCTTCAACGCGGAAACAAACAGTGTCCCGAAGATGGTCAAGGATTTTGCCGCTTCAGGAATCGTTACGGCTAAAAGAATCCCAACAATCAAGCCGATTGCGATTTGTTTCACTAAACTGATTTGGTTCCACATCTTCAACACTTTCATACTTTCCCCTCCAGGCTTAAAACGAATAAGTTATTTAGAATTTGAAAAATGACGATTTTCTCTCCTATCCCGAAAAAGCGAACAGGCTGTCCGTTCATTTTTCTAAAAATTCTTTCAGTTTGTTGTTCTCTATTTTTACATAAAACCCAAGAAATAAAAACTAGTTTTTTGCAAGAAATATGATTCGTTGATTATGAGGCGTAAGAAGAATAGAGATGCAATCGATTGCATCATTAAGAAAAAGAAGAAACAAATCAGAAAACTGTCCCGTAAGAAATTGACTTACAAAAGGCTTTATATCAGGTGATTTTGTGTACAAATCAATTCCAATGTAGCACGAAAAATGATCTCCTTTTTAACACAGGAATCATCTGTTTCAAGCATCATAACTTTTCATCATCCTTGATCAGAGAAACAGTTAATGATGCTCTTTCTTATTCGCAACTGGACTATGGAACTTTACGAACCAGCCCAAGACGCTTTGTTTGGAAGCCGTCCGCTTCGATGATGTCGTCTGTGCATTTCGAGCCTAAATTGTTATTTGAGAGTATATCAGTTTTTCGCTCTGTCGATTACAACGTTGCCTTCTTGATCCAATAAGGGGGTCATTCCACTGAGTCCAAGACCACTTGTCATTACATAGTTCACACCGGTCTCTGTATCGACGATGATTTTGATGATTCCTCCACTCAGGTGTTGTTTGGATTTCACGACAAACCGTTTCTTCATTTTTTGATAATCCCCTTTCTTAATCTTTGACTGACAAAGTGGTTCAAGCTCTTCATTTTAGACTAAGTTCCAACGTTGCAACTCTTCCAAATAATCCATATAAGAAGATTGATATTCTTCGTCGGTTAGTTGTCGTGCCTGAATGACCATCTTTTTCACTTTCTCATTTGCGAAATGTGCGCCTCCTGTCAGAGACCATATATACGAACCGACTTCTTCCGATTGATTTCTGACTAAAAATCCGGTGACGTGTTCCCCGTCCAAACTTTCCAAGACGATATCAATCCGTCGTCCTTCCATCTCATCCAAAATCAGTTGAATGTAAGCTGCCTCTTTCTCGCCTTTAAAAGGATACGTTCGATTTCTGTGGAGATTATCGTTGATTTCCCATTGAAAATCCGCTTGTTCTTGTGACGTAAATATTTTTTGAAGCAAACGCGGATCATCGATTTTTAAGCAACAAAAAATGTAATCATACACAAGTTGATCATCATTGATTAAATCCGTGATTTTACCCTTGTCGATTTCAACAGCTTGGTATCGTCGCGCCAATCGTTCGACCACGATTTCTTTGCTGAAAACAAGCCGTTGACGGCGGTTTTTAAATTTATGATGAAGCATTTCATAATCCATTGATTGGTATTCCTCCAGTTCATTACAGGCTTTGATCATCAGGATATCGCTCTTCTTCTTCTGTAAGCCAGTTTCTTATGCTTAGTCTGTTTCTAACAGTTCAACAATTGTTGGATAGCGTACATGACGTTCCCTTTTGTTATTTCACTCTCTTTGAAGCTCAAGAACGTTAATCATCCGCATAAAATGAGTTAGTACCGTCCAGTCCGACAAATCGTCAATATTTGGTTTCTGCTTTAATGGACGTTCCAACACTTTGACTTCAAAAGGATAGCTATGCTGAGTCACCTGAATTCGGACGAGCTCTTGCCAATCGTCGTGCGGTAACAGTTCCCGGTAGACATCAATCGATTCATCACTCTGAAATTCCACTTTTCCTCTCCTCACCTTCCCCGTGACTTATTCGTAAAATTTTCTTCTTAGAACGTTGCAAACCACAAGTCCAATTCACCAATAATATCCTTCGAATACTAAGGGTATACCGTTAAACTCGTCCTTGGATCATCGTTGGTATTTTTCTATATATTCAATCCCATCGACAGGTCACGCTTTCGTTTACTTCAAGCCGTAGATGAATCAGGGTATTTGCGTTCAGACTTGAGAGAGTCAGAGCGCGAGTCCCTCCACCCGTATAGGACAATTCGAAAACGACACCTGTCATCTCTTTTAGTAAAAAGAATGCCCGGTGAAGGTCGTATTCACTCTCATACAAAAGATTCCACAATTCTTCAGTAAAGGTCGTTTCGTTTACCGCATACAGTTTCATGAACTCATTATCATCCAACAGTTGAAACGCGGAAAACACCTTTTCGTTTAGAATCCGCGGTTTTTGAATGATTAAGGAGTAACCTTCCGCCAGCTTCTCAAGTAGTTTCGTTTTACTGTCCGGGATATCCTCTTCCATCACGGATGAGGGCAGGTCGTTGATCTTCAACGGGAGACCAAATTCATATTCAAACGGGTCGTCGATTTTTAGAAGCTCTGCCCGGGAATACGTTGTCTTCATGGAAATAGTCCTCCTTTCATCAGCTCGTCTTTTAAATGCTCTTTAACATCCTGTGATCAAGTTTTCGGATATGGATACTAAAACATCTCACCTTCTACTTGAATTGCTATTTCAACAAGTTTAGGTGAGACGCTTTCAATCGCTGGTATTGAATTATTCGAAGTCCTCTTCAAAATCTTCATGTTCCCCGATGACCAGCAAAATACCGGTGACCTGATCCGCATCTCGTCGTACGCGAACCTTGTAGTGGCCGTCTCCCATCAACTGGACGGCAACACCAAACGGAAACAGAAAGATTTCCTCCTCCATCATCTCATCTGAGATAGCGACATAAAATGGATCGATCTCATCGTCGAACTCAAGCGTGTTCCGAATCTCCCAATCAATGGCCTCGCGTTTTCCGTAATCTGCTGTATTCATGACGACGAGCTGTGAGGAATCCACCACTGCATAACCTTCAAGAATGTCAAAATCATCCGTTGCAATATCTGCGTGATCATCAATCGTCAAGTACACTAAATTAATTTCCGGCTGATTATCTTCGTTATACCAGACCGTCCATGTCGAATCGGGGGCAACCGGAATCGACATGTTAAATTCCGGATCCGGTTCAAGAAAAGCCGGATCCGAGACGATCATATTTCCTTGCTGATTATGAAAAGTACCTAATTTTTTCATTATGCACCGCTCCTTTTTTGCTCATTTACGTTACGCCCTTCAAAATCAGACGAAATTTTTTGACAGAGATATCCCACGATATGGTCATGGGTCGTTCTCTCTTCCAGATCATCATTTTCAATTAATTCGTCAATGGCTCCCGAAATGACGTACCAAAGTTCAGTCTTTTTCAATTGATCATAAGGTGTTTTCAACATTTTTCACTCCTACTCATAAACGTATCTGTATCCCTTACATCAGTCATTTATCATTATCCTTCAAGCTCATCTAAAACATTTTCCGGATCCAGTTCGAGGCCCTGTAAACCGGCATCCCAGTTCAATCCGCAATATAAACCGTCTTGCATCATGTTCGGCAACCAGTCGTCTGTAAAGACATCGAGATCAAGGCGAACCAAATGATAATTCTCCCATCCGTCTGTCTGGCAGGCACGTGCTCCTTCTTTTGTCGAGAAGAACAATAACACATCCGATTCACCTTGGTTCGATGGACAATACGCCCAGCCCGACTGCTTCAATTTCGATAAACCGTAAACAGTTCCTGTCTCCATTACCGTCTGAAGAAAGTCTTCCGCCCGCATGGCACTCTCGTCAACTTGTTGTTCTTGTTTCATGAATGCTCTAAGGGTCGGGGCGACCGGAAATACTTCCTCTTCCTCATAGTTCCACAAAACAATCGTTTTTGTATCCGGCAATAAGTATCCAAGTTCATCCCCGGAACCGTCCGTGGCAATCCGGAAGAACCCGTCCGGATAGTCTTCTGTATCCGTCGAGTTGACACGGACGATGTCTTCCCATGTCCGCTTGATATACTGTTCGTCCTTGATCGGATGGAATTGCCACTCACCGGCTTCGAACTTGTTTTCTTTTTTAAAGTACGCCCGCAACTCGGATGGCAGCGAAAATCCGAGTTCTGCCTCGACTTCCTTCAGACGTTCTTCTGAAATTCCGGGTAAGCCTGTTATCTGTTCCATATGATGTCTCTCCTTTAGTTGTGCAGATGTTTTGAAAATGAACTCAGTTCCGTCGCGTAAAGCTTTCGCCGGGCGGATATAAACCAATGAAACGCTCCTAATAATGAATCCTTGCCTGACCCATCTGTAAATTCGCAAAGGCGTAGTTCCCTTTAAAATATTCAACGATGGGAGCTGTAACGTAAACTCCTGCGAACCCGTATTGTTCGAACACCATCTCAAGCATTATGTGAAATTACCCCAAATCAAACACCCGTCCTGTTTCCAGAGCATGCGTCGTCAGCCGCACAGCAATTCTGTGACATCTTCCTCCGCTTCCGGCTGTTTATCCGACATCATTACTACCTGATGGTCAAACTCATATGTATCTCCTATAATTTTCTTTCTGCGCAACTTTTGTAATTCCTCGAAGAAATTCTATTTATACCTTATATCATATAATTAGCTAACATTATTGGGAATTTTTATTTTTAATTATTACATTTTCTATTTTATTAACCATTAAAAAGCTGATTCAATCCTTCATCGATTGTAGGTTCTTTTTCCAAATTATTGGTATAATAGAAGCAATATTAAACGAACGTGAAAGGAACGTGTCTATGAAAAAATTAATATGTGGTTCACTGATTACCGCGACTTCACTAGCAGGTTGTGGTGCAGACGCATCAACAGAAGTAAAACCAACTACCTATGATGGAACATACTTAAAAATCGGTGTGATTGGAGAACAGCCTGATCTGCAAGAGAAAAATGTAAAGTTTTCAACACTTTCATTTGAAGAACTAGAGGACACGAACCGGATTTCTTCACAGTTTGATGCGGTGTTCATCACAAAAGATAACCTAAAACAGGCAGATGAAGAAAAATACGTGAAGGTGTACCCAAAACTTGATGTCCCGACCTTCTTCTTAGAGACAACAAAAGGATTTTTACCATTCGTGGTTGAAGACTTAACATATGCCAATGCGAGCGAACTGGAGCATTCCTATGCATCCGGTTATCTGCAAGGGAAAAAAGATCGCTATCGCTACTGGGAATATGGATTAAACAACGACCAAAAGAACGATCAAATTATCAAAGATGTTTATTCACAGATTTTCAAGACGATTGCAGAAGTGAAAGAATAACAAAAGGAGTGTAACCGGGTCTGTTCCATCGCCCGTTTGCACTCCTTTTAACATATCCGCTCATTCAACGTTCTCGATTTCAATCGACTTGTGTTGATACGGATGATCTGAAAAATTCGCAATAAAGTCAAATCCATTGCCATCATGATTCACCCATAGGAAGAAACAATTCCGCTCGTCATCCGAAAAGTTCAACCTGAACTTTTTAAAATAAAAGTCATTTTTTGTCTCATCGATTTCAATCGTCTTCTCGCTTGAAAACAATACACTCTCGTTATTGTATGCATCTTGATAAGCTTTAGGGAAGTAATGAAGAAATGCTTCTTCTGAAGTGATGGTCAATCGATGATAAATATTCTCCCGGTCAAATCTTGTGCTGCTGTCAGCGTCGTGCGCAATGTTGATCTTGCCCGAACCACTCATACTGTGAACGTACAGTGGATAATGATTCAACTCCAGTAAAAATTCTCGAATGTTCTTGCGGTAAAGAGCCATCCCGTCCTGCCATGACTCTTCCAACAGCTGATCCATGTCGACATCTGCGTATTCTTCATCATCCGTATAACAATGAAAACGTACTTTTCCTTTGTCCTCGGACGTAAAGATAAAAGCAGTTCCTTCACCGACCAACATACAATCCAATTCCATTATCCCAACTCCTTCATTCGTCATCTACGAAGTCAATTCGTACGCCGACGATTTGCCTCGAGACATCATACTGTATGTCAACATCATACAGTCCATCTCCAAAACCTGACGTCGAGACAGCTCCAAACGAGACAATGCCGGCCTGGTCGTCGGACGAAACAATTGCCTCAAATTCCATCGCTTGATTCTGACGATAAGCTGTTCGATCGAAGATACCGGCCAGTGCCGAGTCCACGCTGACCAGTTTTTCCTGCCGGCGCCATTTGCCGCTCCGCTTTTTATCCCCTTCAAAAACAAGCAGCTGCTTAACCTACTCGTCTTCCGTGTAAATGGTGGCTGCGGTCCAGCTGCCTGACTTCACATTCGACAAAATCAGCTGTGAATCCGTGTCTTCCTCTAGTCCGTAATAAGGATCCTTCATTGCTCTCGACCGTGAAACGGCCAAGTCGATAGGCCTGATTCGTTTTTCGTTTCGGGACATGCCAATCGATGAACTCTTTCAAAGAAGACGACGGATATTTTGCGATTCCCGTTTTTTCGTTCCATCTAAAGACGAGCTCCTGTAGGAAACGTTTTCGAATCCGGTAACACAGCTTGTCACCCGTTAGATTTTCACCGATACAAATCAAGTCATCGGGCAAGCTAGCCGGACGCTTCTCATTGTGACGAACGATATCCTGTAAGACTTCTTGTCTGGTTGGTACAGGATGCAGGCTCCATTCGCCAAACTGTGCACCATTCGTCTGTAAAAAAAGGTCTTTGTATTCATCTGGAAACAAAACACCTAAGGCACGTTCTGCTTTTTTCAGGTCAACAGCTGATGCCCCGGGCACCCTTGAATCGGGATGGAGACGTTTAATGAGTTTACTCACGACATCTTCGCTCCTGTCTCTGTTAGTCAAACTGCGTATGACATCAACAACATCTTTTAGTATTTTGTATGTATGTTTAAAATCCAACTATCATTAAACACAGCATGACTATTCTAAAATCATTCCGAACACAAAAACGACCAAGGCCATCGTCAGCGACCAGACGATTGTTTTCCTATTGTTCCCTTCAATTCGTACGTACCAGAGCGGAAAGATATTCATGACTAACAAGCCAAAGGACCGGTACAGCTTTTTCTCTTCAGCATCCCACCCAAGCCACGCGGTTACACCCACTAAAACTAGTAATAAAACGTTCAGACTGATACTGATTGTCCGAATACGACTCCCCGGTTTCAACCGATTAAACACAAAGGCCACGACCGTTCCGATACAGGTTGCTATACACAGATAATACAAAACGTGCTCCATTCTCATTCCTCCATGTTCAGTTTCATCCTTCTTTTACGTGTACCAGAATCAATCGGTTTCGTCATCCAGTAACCAGTCCTCATTGATTTGCGAAATGACGGTCCCTTTCGGAAATCGGGTCATCAGCTGGTCGATTGGTATATAGCCTTCATCGTTTGACAACAGGTGAAAACCGTTGCCATCGTGGGCAATCTTAAAACAGGTCATGTTCGGATGCATGGTCAAAACACCAATCGGGCGAATCAGTTTCAATCGCCACCATTTTATCTCATCCAACTTAAATGACAAGTTATCCGAGTACGAGATCGTGTAAAATAGATTTTCCGATGCCAGCCAGTAGGTTTTGTTCAGGACAAGACGCAGTTCTTCCGCATTTTGAACGGTAATCGTATAACACGGATGGTATTCCTTAAAACGGACTTTCATCTCTCCGCTTCGAAACTGTGTATCTAAATCCAATACGACATACGAAAGATTGTTTTGCTTGAAGAACGCGTCATGTTCTTCCTGTAACTCGTACTCATCCACAAAACTGACATAGAGTGGAAACACCTGTTGATGAATTAAGAAGTCGAGTAAAAAGTCTTTGTTTTCATCTGCTCCGTCTTTTTCAATTCGGCTTACATCAATGAAATAAGCTGTCGTCAACTCTCCACCCATTTCAAACGGGTATCCTAAGTTCATCGCATCCTTTTCGATAATCTGTTCTTCCATAATCATGATTTCTGCCATATTGTTCTCCTTACTGAGACACAGCTTTTTTATTCTCTAAAGTGCAAATGATGCAGAAGACGAAATTTAAATGTCTTTTTCTTGATCCTCTGTATGTAATATCTCACCTTCTATTAATTCATCGTTGATTTGCGTAACGACCATCTGGTCAGGCAAACTGGCGATCATGCCAGCAAGAGAAGCATACTGCGTATCCCTGCTGAGGATACAAAATCCTAACCCGTCATAATCAGTGGTGATGTAGGTCTTTGAAGCATTAAAATCAAATACAGCGATGGATCGTCTTCTTTCGACTCCCCATTCTAAGAAATCTCCCCATTCGAACGTTAAAGAATCTGAATGACTGATGCAGTAGCATACATTTTCAGATGCGAGCCAGTACGTTTTGTTTAATACAAGCCGTAAGTCAGCAATGTTTTGGATTTTCACCGTAATACAAGAGTAGTAGTTGTACCGTTTGTACCCGTAAGATTTCAAGTTGCCACCACAATCGTCGATCGTATAATCAATCTGATGTTTTTGAAAAAAGGTTGTAAAGTCTTCAGACAGTTCGCACTCATCGACAAAGTGCACATACAACGGGAAGACCGCTTGATGTGTTAAGAATGCCATTAAAAATTCTCGACCTTCTTCGACATGTCCTTCTCCGCTTAAACGATGCACAACAGGTAAACCTCCGTCAAACCGATGGGGATGCACTAGGTCTTCTATAAAATGTTGAGTGACAGGTTCTTCTATAATCAGGACTTTTGTCATTTTATGCTCCTTACCGGAAAATAATGTTGTACTACCTATAAAGAATAACGGAACCTGTCTAAGGTTTCCATTTTTTCTAATATAAAGTCTATTTTTTGATATACTACATGATAGATTCACCTTGAAAGGATGAGCTTGATGTGGAAAGCATTATTATTCTTTTCTGTCTGGAACGGTATCACCATTCCGATTCTTCTGTCTATCGTGTTCACTATCTTTAAACCGCTTGTTTTAGCAGATGAGACCGGTATCAGTATGATTGTCATCGCAGCTATCGTTGCAGTATGTAATTTTTATATCGCAACACGTATTTGGAATCGAATCGAAGATAAACTGTACAAACGAAAGACTTTTATGTGAAAAACGCAGAGCATCTTGTTCACGGAAGAACAGAGCATCTGCGTTTTCTTGTTTCCTTTACATCACGTGATGGACTTAACGGGATACATGACGCGTATCGTTCCCCCGGCGCAATGTCTTTGATTTCGCGGAATCGGTTCTCAATCTCATTTTCGCTGAGGACAATGACCTCCAGCATATTTTCCCGATCGGTCCGCTCCATCGCTTTATTGATCTTCTTCCCGGACGGTTCAACTTCAATCCGATGGTCTGCATCCTTCTGCATGTAGGAAGCAAGCCGCCTAAGTTAGCTCTCCATACTATGGGTGCAGGTCCTCTTCTTCGATGTGTGCTAAAAACATTTCTTGTAAAAATTCATCTGTTTCCTCAGAATCTAGTAGTAACTTTGGATGGTCTACAGTTAGTTGGACATAAACCTTAAGGTCAATTAGACTTAGGAAAATTATGAACAGCAGAGGAGAATCACCTTCATGAATAAACGGGAACGAAGAATTTTTAGCGATTCATTCAAACAACAGATGGTTCAACTCCATTTGAATGGGAAGTCACGCGCCGATATCATTCGGGAATATGACTTGACGCCTTGGGCATTTAATCGTTGGATCAACCAAAGTAAGACGACCGGATCTTTTAAGGAAGAAGATAATTTGTCAGATGAAGCGCGCGAGCTACGTGTGCTTCGGAAGCATGTCCAACAACTCGAGATGGAGAATGATATTTTAAAGCAAGCCGCGCTGATCATGGGACGAAAGTAAGTGTGATCAAGAATAATCGACATAAATACTCGGTATCAGCAATGTGTAGCGTCCTCCAATTACCCAGAAGTACGTTTTATTATGAAGCGAGGCAGCGACCATCGGTCGACGATGTGACGGAAGCCATCCGTGAAATTTTCCAGCGCAGCCGAGAGAACTACGGCACGCGTAAAATCAAGATCGAACTCCAAAAACAAGGGAAATGCGTCTCTCGTCGCCGAATCGGACGCATCATGAAAGACCAAGGGCTCGTCTCTACGTACACGCTCGCGCAATTCAAGCCTAAAAAAGAAGCGTGCAACGAGTCGATGGAAGCCAATGGAATGGATTGAATCGTGCGTTCAAGCAAGGAGAAGAGCTATCCGTTGTCGTCAGTGACCTGACATACATCAAGGTCCGTCAAAAATGGCATTATGTATGTGTATTTGTTGATCTCTTTAACCGAGAAATCATCGGTCACAGTGTGGGCGAGCGAAAGGATGCGCAACTGGTCCATCGTGCTTTCGCTTCCATTCCTCATGATTTGCGTCGTATCCGGATGTTTCACACGGATCGAGGACGAGAGTTCAACAACCGTCTGATTGAGGATGCCCTTCATACCTTCGGAATCCGTCGCTCGTTGAGCGAAAAGGGTTGTCCGTACGATAACGCAGTCGCGGAAGCCACGTTTAAAATCATCAAGACAGAGTTTGTCAAAAAACGAGTATTCTCGAGTTTGACGGAGCTGGAACGCGAGTTCCAGGATTACGTGAATTGGTTCAACCACCTTCGCATACACGGTACTTTGGATTATCAAAGCCCCGTTCGTTACAAGCAATCACTCCTTAAGAAGATTGTCTAGTTTAGTGTTGACAATCCAATTCCTTGTTGCAGAAAGAATGGCAGGACGGCTCAATGCACAATAAAAACACGTCCATTGAATGCGACGTGCTTCATACTTTCTTAACCTCTTGGAGGAAACGGATCATTGCCGTACGAATCCTTATCGCGGATCTGCCCTTCCTTATTGTGAATGATCAGCTCAACCTGTTGATTCTTCGCAATTTTCCGTCCTGCTGCGATGGCTTCTTTTTGTGTCGGAAACCGTTCCGTTGCTTTTGATGCCCCTTCCTCAATGACCTGATAACCGCTATCCGGATATAGTGTAATATGCTGATTCGCCATGAATTCACTTCCTTTTTAGTGGATCGTTTTATTCTGCTTCTATCCTTGTTACCCTTAACTAAAAGTCTTCATTCGTCTGGAGACAGTCTCCAGCCCATCGAAACCTTGTTCACTTAGCAGTACACGACAATCGCCCGGAGAGGAGCATTCGCATGAAGTTACACGATTATTTACAGACCCACTTTGACAATCCAGACGTACTAAAAGAATCGTTCGCGGAGCGTCCACTTACACTAAGTCTCGACTTGGAAAAAGAACTTTACCAAATACAACATAATTCAGACGAACTGAATATGGCGTATTTCGAGAAGGTCTATCAAAAATCCCTCACCTTATTTGAAGACCTGTTTCAGGAAGACGACCGTCTATATCTCGTTGTACGTGTCAGAAAAGACCGCCATTCTCCTCCGGCGAAAAGTACGGAGATTTTTGAGCGCTATCTCAAAAATAACAAGAATCGATACACGATTGAGTTTGAAAAAAAGAATGTCAGCGACGAGGAAGTCATTATTCAATACGCCCGCTTGTTACCGAACAGACAGGTCATTTATTATACAAAATTGCTTCAAGCAATCTGTAATCAGGACTTTCCTGAGTTGTATCCCCGCTTCAAATCGAGACAGACGTACTATCCTGAAATCTTTTTTGTGCATGCCGATCAAGATATCATCCTGCATATTTTTGACGACCGAGGCTGTTTTATCTTAACTAACAATGAACCGAGATTTGAGTTTTTGAAAGAACAGTATACATCTGATTTATCCGAAAGCTTTCCTAATCAACTTGAAGAGTAGTGAATCATTTGAGCCTATCTTGTGATAATCCTACTGTATCGATTAAATCAAATGATAAGAGCGAACAAAAACGCTCATGCCCGATAGCCTTTACAAGTAACGGAATCCGAGGACCAAAAGAGCTATCAATCGTCAATTCGTACAACATCGTCGAGCGAATCTTTTGCATCCGCATCGTTTCTTTCTTTTCTACTTGCCGAGTCAGACGATAGAAGACCGCCAGAACATCTTCTTCTCCCCGCACTGCTTCTGCGAAACGATTTAACCAGTCTTGTTCTTCCATCGAGTACGCCGCGAATTTTTGATCATTTCGCTGCTCGCGAATCCGAATCTGTCTTTCCGGACACCAACTTGTCACGAATTGGCGGGCACGCTCGACTTGAGCTGTAATTGTCTCGTCTGCCTCGTTGCATTCCAGTAATTGACGTAGTAACGGTTCATTAAAATCAACCATCGGACCAAGGGTCGTCCATTGCGAAAACGGAATCAGTTCGTTCTTCAAGTCCGCCTGACTCCAGCGTAAACTTTGTTGGATTTCTGGTGTTTGCCGTTCATAATGCATCACCATCCGCTCATATTCAGCGTAATGCCGTAACACATCTTCGTCTATTCCGATATGAAACGCATGCTCTGGTCGGTGTTTTGCGAATAGGAATAAGATTTGATGAGCCGGATAGACCTGCAGCAAATCTTGTGGTGTTAACCCTCCACCACTCGAACTCGACATTTTCTTCGTTTCTCCTTTTAATCGAATGAATTCGTACGGGAGATACAATGGAGGTTCCACACCAAAAATTTCACGTGCAATCTCGGATGAGACGACATAACTTCCGTTTGCCGCGGAATGATCTTTCCCACCCGGTTCAAAATCAACACCCTCCATTGCCCAACGCATCGCCCAATCGACTTTCCAGTTCAATTTCGTTTGATGGTTGCTACGCATATCAATCGTCTCATACCACCCGCATCTACACCGATAGTCGTATGTCGCTTCATGATCGTCAAACGACTCGATTGTCGTTGCATCCGTCCCGCAAGCCGTACAGTAGACGGAAGCTGGAAAATAACTTACCCGCTCCGCTTCAGAAGGAGTAGCTGATTTATATCGCATCAAGATTTCATAAATTGCGTGACGTTCCCGAAAAGCGTGTAGAATCAACGCCGCATATCGTCCCGACCGATATTCGGCGTGTTGGTACCGGTATTCCGGTTCCATCTGAAACAATCGCAACGTTTTCTCGAACATTTCCTCAAAATGACGTGCATATGAACCTTCACCTGTTGGTGCCGGTGTCTCACTGTACGGCCGTCCCAAATAACGATCATGCCCTACGATATCAGCCGGAACTTTCCGGAAGCGGTCGTAATCATCCCACGAGAATAAAAATTGGACGTCTTTTCCTAAGTCCCGTAACGCCTGAACGACGAAGTAGGTGGTCACGACCTCCCGAAAATTACCGATGTGAACCGGTCCCGACGGACTGATTCCTGCTGCACACACATACTTTTGTTTTTCCGGATTTCTTGTAATAATGGCACGTGCGGTTTCTTCTGCCCAATGCATATTGATTCCTCCTGAGTTCGGCAAAAAAGCTGATTTCCGCCGTTTAGTTTTCACTAAAGGACGAGAATCAGCTTCCCGTGGTACCACCTTTGTTCGTTGACCTGTCACCAGATCAACCTTTACATGTACAAACATACACGCTCTCGATAATGGGAGAATCCATCGTAGCATCATCCAGTTGGAATCCGTACGAAGCTCAGAGGCTTTTTTCAGATTGAAACCCGGTCATCCGCTCTCACCAGTTCGGACTCGCTTGGCACCGTCAGTTTCTTCCTACTCTTCTCTTCACAGCCATGTCTATTTGATTTTGATCAGCATACAAATAATGGAGATAGATTGTCAATCTTTTTTCAGTTACTTTGATAGATTGTCTTATCAAGTTTCCGTTTTACTTTTTAATTTTAGTTAAAATATATATCAAAAATCCGGTGATACTCCCTAAATAGAAATCACCGGATTTTTTTGATTTGCTCGTTAATTGGTTTTATTTCAATTGTTTTTAAATCCGTTTTTTATTTCGTTCATACCCCATAACCCAACCGTGTAATAACATTCCGATAATCCCCCATAAGATCATTATTAATCCGATAAGTGTCAAAACTACTTTCAAAAATGGAATCATTTCCGTATTTGACAAAAAACGCATGAATATGATGCCGGCTACCGTTAACATTAATAAAAAATTAAAATTCTTTACCATTTCATTTCACTCCATCTCAAGAAATAAGTTTATTCGACCGATTTTTTTGTTTCTAGAAACTCTTGTTTTTGCGCTTGTTGTTTCACGTCTTCGTTCCACCAGCCATTAATGAAAAACGTACATCCAACAATCAGTGCACCAATCGGGAAATATTTCAGATAATAGTCATCGAGCGACTCACCGGCAAAATTCGGTGACAGCTCGATGTAGGCACTGAACAGTTGAACGATGAAAAACAAGAAAAAGCTGACAATCAAAGCCCATGTGCCGTAACGATAATTTGGATTCTTCAACATGTGTATTCCTCCTGTATTGAGTTATTTTAATCTGATTTCGCCGTCACCGGCTGTCCCTTCACCTGTATCATCACGAACGATATAGTCGATGTCATAAACACCTGCAGGAATGACACCGGCCTTGACTTTTCTCTTCAGCGTCACCGTTGTATGCGGTTGAACTTCCTTCGACAACCGTTTCGGCTCGACTTCTTCGTACGAGTCGTAGACGACATTTTGCGTATCGTGCTTGCGGACCTTTACATTGAGCAGATGACCGGCACGAGAGACAACTTTTACCGGATAATCGCCTGTGTTCGTCAGTTTGTATTCAAATACAAATCCGTCTTTGACGCTTCCTGTATAGCCGGTTTCGACCGACTGACTGCTCGGTTTCATGTCGAGGGACATACATCCGGCTAAACTGAATAACAATGGGATAATCAGTAGTTTTTTCATTTCCATTCCTCCTTTTCGCATGCATTTCAAAAGAGTGGAAGAAATGAAGATGCTCCTTGAACGTAATGCTTTGCTTATTCCCAGCCTGGTAACGGACGCGGTAACTGGTCCGCAAAGGCCCGGTAGCCGTCATAGGTCAATCCTTGACGTTGTGGATTGTCATTTCGAATCAGTGGATCACCGGTTTCTTCTTCATTTCTAAAAAATCGTGATTCCGTCTGCAGGACATGGATAGAAGAATACTGAAACCGTCGATCTGCAAGTAACTCCCGGACATCTTCAATCAGCTTTTTAAGACGCGGTCCATCGTTATATTTTGACATCAACTGCTCTTTTCGAGACTTGCCTTCATAAATCGAGACGGTATAGTAGGAACCGGATTTTGCGATTGGATATTCGATTTCGACCCGAACGGACTCGACGAACTTAATCGGCAACGGTGGCTTAACGTCTTCTTCCGGAGTCTCTTCGTCGACGAAATAATTGTCCTTCTCAATGATGAAGTCTTTAAATTCCCAAAACACGTCCCCTTGGGCGATGATTGAATACTCAAGGAACGTGCCGAAGTTTTGGCCGATTGGATCGGCGTCCTCAGTTGTTCCCTCATGATACTTCCAGTACATATAAGGTGTGTCTTCTGTTTTAGCATGTTCCGTATGAATTAAGAGATATCCTTCATTGACTTCACCAATCACCCAAAAATAATCAAAATCTTCATCAATAAGACCATCTTCTTTTGCTTCTATTGTCGATTCGATTACTTTATCAAGAGAATACAACACTAGCCCAAGACCGTCGTCAAGAATAAACAGATCCGCTCCGTCATGCAGTTCAAGAAACGTTTGGTATTCGCCCGGCAGTTTTTGATTGAATTCGGCTTCGAATGCCGCAAGCGATGCTGCCGTCACCGGTTCCGGAAAATTGAATTTTGCCTGACCGATTTCATTGTACTTCCGTTGAATGAAAGTTGATCCGTGATTGATTTTCTGCTGAAGCCCACCGATTACTGCTGCGATTTGATTCATATCATTCTCTCCCTATCATGCTTTTTCCCAGCCTGGTAATGGACGCGGCAAATCATTAACAAAGGCCTGGTAACCGTCATACTGCATGATTTGGGTTTGCGGATGTTCGACGCGTTTCGCGATCTGTTCACCGGATGCATCTTCGTTTTGCCAAATCAGTGCTTCTTTTTGGAAAACGACGATTTCAGAGTAGTAGTACCCAGGCTCGTCCAACTTACCTAATAGATAACGATGGATTTGTTTAAAATTATCAAACCCGTTCGATTTCGACCACAACTGGGCTTTGTCTTTATCGTATGTATAAAAAACGACGGTAAAACCTCCCCGGCGGTAAATCGGATACTCAATTTCAATCCGGACCCGTTCCTCGGACGCAATCGGTACACCCGCCTGCACTTGCTCCGTCTCTTCTTCGACGTAGTAATCATCTTCCCGGACATCAAAAATGTTAAATTCCCAGTACATGTCGCCTTGCGCGATAATCGACCGTTCAAAGAATGTCCCGAAGTTTTGACCGATGGCATCGGTGTCCTCGGTTGACCCTTCGTGATACTTCCAGTACATGTAGGGTGTATCTTCGGTTTTTGCATGATCCGTATGAATCAGAAGATACCCTTCGTTCACTTCACCGATGATCCAGTAATGATCATAGTCTTCATCAATCAGACCGTCTTCCTTGGCTTCAATCGTCTTTTCGATCACTTCCTCAAGCGGGTACAAGACTAGCCCCTCGTCGCCTAACATAAACAGTTTCGCTCCGTCATGCAGTTCGAGAAATGTCTGGTATTCGCTTGGTAACGGTTGCTTGAACTCGGTTTGGAACGCTTGAAGTGTTTCCGGTTTAACCGGTTTTGGTAGATGGAACGTAGCCTGGCCGATTGAATTGTAACTGCGCTGGATGAACGTTGATCCATGGTTGATTTTCTGTTTGAGTCCATCGAGGACAACTGCGATTTGATTCATAATATCCATCCTTTTGTTTCTCTATGTATGAGCCGTCTTGCCTTATCTTCCTTTAGTCTACCATTTTACCAATAATTTGGTCGATTCTTCCTTCCTGTTTCTGTGGTATCCTTTTTCTAATCAAAACAATGTCTTGGGAATGGGATATATGTACTCACTTGGAGGTGAACCATGCAAAAACAATCTTCGATGTTGCTGATTTTACTGGCCGCAATGCTGTGGGGAACGACCGGCACGTCACAAGCCTTTGCGCCGGAAGCCGCTCATCCGATTGCGATTGGCGCCGTTCGTTTAGCGGTCGGTGGATTATTTTTACTCAGTCTCGTCTTATTGACCGGAAAGTTGACGCTGAAAGATTGGCCGTTGCCCACGATTTTTCTTGCTGCGCTCAGCATGGCCGCCTATCAGCCGTTGTTCTTTTCCGCTGTCCTGATGACCGGTGTCGCGGTCGGCACGGTCGTCGCGATTGGCAGTGCGCCGATTTTTTCCGGAGTGATTGAATGGCTTGTCTTAAGAAATCGACCGGGCATCATTTGGTGGCTGTCGACATTGCTTTCGATTGCCGGTTGTTTACTGTTAGTCATGAATCAAGCATCTGTCTCGGTCGATCCATTCGGGATCGTACTCGCACTCGGTGCCGGAATGTCCTTTGCCGTCTACACGTTTGTCAGCCGGGACTTAGTGAAAGCACACCCTCCGCTATCCGTCGTCGCAGTCGTGTTTACACTCAGTGCTCTCTTGTTATCGCCACTGTTATTCCTGTTTGATCTGTCATGGGTCTTCAGTCTGCGCGGCGCCGGCATCAGTCTGCATCTTGGTGTTCTCGCAACAGGTATCGCCTACTTATTGTTTGCACGAGGTCTTGCGCACGTCTCGTCTTCGACAGCCGTCACACTCTCTCTTGGTGAACCGTTGACTGCTGCCCTGCTCGGCGTCTTTGTCCTCGGGGAAACACTCAGTCTGTTATCGTGGGTCGGCATTTCGCTTTTATTTTTCGGAATCGGACTACTCGTCTGGTCATCGCGTTCGACACGACAGCCGGACATCCTCGAACTCGCCAAGAAAAAACACTCTTAAGGAGGGAATCAGTCATGCATATCACATTCGAGAAACTGACGTACCGGGAAGACTATCAAATTGCGCTTGATCACTTTATAATCGATCGGGCCAATGGCAATCGATTAACGTTTTACTTCCGCGGTCATACGGACGAAACCATGATTATCAGCGGTGATTACGCCTGCAATTATTTTGAACTGTCGTTTGAAGCAGACAGCGTTCTGCTTCGATCGTCGGATTTGCATGAACTGGATGACGGGGTGGAGTTTAATACGGTTCCGCTCGTCCTGTATCAGGACTCGGCACTTCTGACCTTTGCGACGGCCTGGATGGGGTTGAAGCGGGACCCGTCGCGAGACTGGACGCATTACGCCATTCGAGCCTTCGAACAGGACTTTCATATCCTGTCCCCGCGTCCGCCCGTTTTTACGGACCTCGGTCATAAGATGAGTGACTATATCGTTAAACAGACGTTCGATCCGCCAACGAATATTTGATAAAAAAAGCCCTACCTCGCCAAAGGTAGGGTGATGCGACTCGTCTCGCCCGACGGCTTGCGCCGGACGGGACGTGGTTTCATTATACATAGCGCACCAGTGTTTTTTCAATCGTCTGGATCGAATCAACCGGCGCAAATCGTTTAACAACCCGCCCTTGACGATCAACGAGAAACTTCGTGAAGTTCCATTTGATGTTCGACGATAATAGACCACCCTGTTGCTGTTTCAAGTACGTATATAACCGATGTTCCGTCGGTCCGTTGACGTCAATCTTCTGAAACATCGGAAACGTCACACCGTAATTCCGCTGACAAAACTGCATCGTTTCTTTCGAATCGGCGAATTCCTGATTGTTGAACTGGTCACATGGAAATCCAAGGACCTTGACGCCTTGATCCGTATACTTGTCATACAACCGTTGCAGGTCTCCGAGCTGACCGACGAGCCCGCATTTGCTGGCTGTATTGACGATGAGAAGTACCTCTCCCGCGTAATCTTGTAATGAAACGGTCTGTCCGGTTGCATCTTTCACCTCAATCTCATAGAGCGATGGCATTCCGTCGCACCCCCTTTGCCGTCAGTATACGCCGCAAAAAAAACTCCGTCTTTTTTGAACATGCAACCCATTGCTTACCAGATGGATTCTTCGCGGTCACTCAACTTAACGACAAACGGCATGATCAGTAAAAAGAACAGGCTGACGTATCCGAGTGATAGAAAATGTTGTGTATCTTTTGAAAGATACTGCTTCTCACCACAGTTCGGGCAATCCTTGCCATGCTTCGCAAAACCAACCGCCAGTACTTCTCTCGTCTTCCACTTGTAGTCACAATTCGTGCATCTTACCATTTCATCATCCCCTTTCCTCTTTTTACCTGTTTTTTCAAGCAAAGGTTTCATGATTTGGACGATTTTATTGAGTGTATCAGCGAAATACGCTCATTTCTTAGCCTTTAGTCTTTTCTCTACTTCCTGAAACGCTTTGATCCAATCCTGAAAATCATCTTCTACATGAAAATACTCGGTCGGGCTATTTTTCAAATCCATCCCATAGACTGTCGTCAGACAATGGAAAACAGCCAACTGATCCTTTGTCAGCGCACGATTTTCTTTTTCCTCACTCCATTCCATCTCCGTCATCTGTTCATACGCCCAATCCGACACTTCTTCCCGTGTCAGCTGATTTTCTAAAACCATTTCCAACTTTGTGATGATTTCACTGATTTGAACGTTCTCCATTACACCAACTCCTACCGAGCATTCTTCCTGAATTGTATCGTGAATTTGTTATTTCCCGTTTCTTTTTTTGTAAAAAAACGGAATATATGAAACCTCATCCGATAGTGAACGTAAAAAATATAACAATGTATCACTCTAGCAAAAGGAATACCGCAGAAGCGTTCAATCCTGCGTTTATGATGAGAATATACATTAAAAATATGGTGTATTTTTACATAAATTAAAAAATGGAGGTCATCCCGTTGAAAAAAGTAATCGTTCCTTTGCTTTGTGTCCCGTTCCTTCTGTTATCCGCATGTTCAGATGAAAAAGAAAAAGCAGTGACTCATGAAGAATCCACAGCTTTTCGACCGGAAACCATAAAGATTGGCAAAGACAGTAAACTGACAATCGTACCACTGTACGCGCCGTATCAAACATATTTGAAGGCATCGCTTAAGAAAGATGACTCAGAGATGGACGTAAAAAATTATGCAAAGTATGTCCTCGGCTACATCGACGCGATTGGGGAGCAGGAGAACTTCAACACAAACAGCTTAAAGAGCTTTTTCACGTTGCAATCGACAATCAATGAGCAAGATCTGCTCGATCGTACGAATGAATTGACGAAACGGCATGACGAAATCAAAGAAATCATTACGAACAGCTACATTGCTTCCCATAAGGTTCTCCCTAAAAAGAACAGCACGATTTTCATCGCACCATCCAACCCGGAATTTTGGTCGATGATTGATCCGCTAGAAGGGGTCGGTGGAGCCGCTTTTAAGGATTCCATCATCTTTAATCTAAATCCCGACTTCGATAAGGACGTGCTTGCCTATACGGTCGCACACGAATACCATCACCTGGTCCTGAATGATACACCCGAGTTAAGTTCAATCGATACGTCCCTCGACTCTGTCATCTTCGAAGGGAAGGCGGATGCCTTTGCCGATCGCATCATTAAAGATGTCACACCACCGTGGGATAAACCAATCGATGAAGCAGCGAAGAAACATGTAGCGCGTCTGATTCAAAATGGTGAAGCCAATTATCAGGACATTACAATGGGGAACAGTCAAAAAGACATTCCTTTATGGAGCCGTTACTCTTTAGGTCGCGATATCTTAACGCATCATCTAAAGGCCAACCCTGATCTCGCCATCAAAACATGGACGTATGAAGAAAATGAGGACATTTTAGAGGGTTATAAGTACCAAGATCTTCTTGAATGATGAGTAAGTAGGATACTAGTTAAAAAATCAAAGATTCAATTGAGTCAGGTACGATGAATACAAAAAAATATCTTTGCAAGATGCTTTCTTAATCGACGAGTCTGCTCTTACCTTACCTTTGATAATTGCTGAATTGTATTTTCGATAATGTCGAGAGAATTCGGAATATGAATCCATCTTTCCATCTCCTCGTCAAAATAAAGTCCTTGTTCTCGCATGTTTTTTTTATTGTTCACTTCATCAAATTCTAAAATTTGATTCAGATTTTGATCGGCTTTCTCAAAGTCATCGAACGGTCCTGAGCCATAATAAAAGAGTAAGTCTTCTTTTGTATATCCTTCTAATTCTAGAATCTTTTCTTCCATTAATTCGAGCGGACGTATGCGGGCTCTCGCGTAATCGATGATCGTCGGATAAACGTTAAATGTGATGTCATGTTCTAAAAATCGTTCCGAATACCATTCCCAAATCCATTTCCACTTACAAATGAAATACACGATGTATTCTACTTGTGATGTTTCTTCCAGCTCATGCATTTCGTAAGATAATGTGATGGTGTCTTGTTCCAGTTCAAATTCAATAATAAATTCACCATTCCTATTTTCATCTTCCAAAAGTTCATTGATTCGTAAATCATTTAGTTCAAGATAGTCCAACAATGGAACTGGTAGCTGCGCTTCTTCGCGAAATAAAACGCTAATATTTTTAATCACTTCGATTGTCATTTAGAACCCCCAAAAGGAATCAAGCAAGATAATCTTGCTTGATTTCAGAAGTTTTATTACTATTAAACTTAATCTCAATTATTATACAAATTATCATATTATTTTCTCTAATTTTAGTTGAACGACCTAGTGTTTGAGACTATTTAAAAACTTCTGGTAGTCTTTCTCTTTTGTATTGCGATATCTTAAACGTCGACTGACCCGAGTAGTTAATACGATACAACTCATGGTCTATCGATTAATAATTTTATACAACGAGGTGATCAGATGACATATGTATGCCCAGTTTGCGGCTATGATAAATTGGACGAACCTTCTTATTACTCTAACAATGACGCATCCTACGAACTTTGTAGTTGCTGCGGTTTTCAATTTGGAGTAGATGATGATGTAGAAATTAACGAGGGTCAATTTTTGACGAGAATAGAAGCTCATACTCTTTATCGAAATAACTGGATTGAAGATGGTGCAAAAGTATTTAGTGCTTATGCCTTTGAACCTAGTTCAAATGAAAACGAACCTTTAGAAAAAAATCTTTTGATAAAACAACTAAAAATGATCCATGTATATATAGATAGGGAAGATATACATCAGTAGTTGAATGAAATCTTTTTAATGGTTTCACCATCTCCAAACCCCTTATATATCTACCTACCGTGGGATAGTTCGCCCCAACGATAGGTAGATATATTGCAACTATTGAGCCTTTCGATTCAATAACGATACATGTCCGTATTCTCTCTCCGATATTCAAATCACGCTCATCTGTCAATAATAAAAGTCTCCATATGGAAGAACGCACATAGATAAATTTTATCATTTGTTTATCAGGTTCTTTCATCATAAGTTAGCAATAATTATCAAAAATTGATTAAGCGAATTGACTATACTGAAGAAGAAATCAATACAAACGAGGAGAGATTCAATTGATTATCGAAATGTGTACGTCTATTATCTCTGAAATCGTACGTAATATCGTTTTCTCGATGTCCTTCAAGCCACGTCAGAAGAAAAACGATTCAGGAAGTAACTAAAGCATCTTTGAAAGGATTTGACGGTAAAATATGAGTAGTACCCCTAATCAAGTAATGTTTGCTTATACATTTTTAAATCAACCTGCTGCTCTTTCAAATCGTTCTGCAAAGGATATCCCAGCCATTCTTTCAATCGAAGCATCGTTCACCATAACAATGAACGATGACATTTATTTAGAAACGTCATTGTCCATTTTAGAGTTTTACAAATCACTCTATCGTTGGAAAGAAAAAATAACAGAAACGTCAGTCCCTGAGTTTCATTATTACTCAGTTGAATTTGATGCAAACGAAACAGGAGCCATTATTTCGATGATTCCCTTTTCTAATCGAGGTCGTATTAAATCCATATGGGGTGAACATGATCGATATAATGTATTTCCGTTAGACATGTTAGTTTCATCCTTACTTGACCTAGAACAGAGGCTAAAGTCAGACATTGAAACATACTTCAATGTTCAGTTAGATAAGTTCATTCACCACATTCCATATACTTTATTAGACGAATGAATTTCTAATCAAATTTTGTATATTAAATGTTTTTTATGAACTGCACCCCATCAAGTAGACAGACAAAATAAAGCAAAAATTTCAAACGACTTATGTCTTAAATTTTAAGGGACTTAAACCATTTAAAAGTTGTTGCAATCAACCTTCGTTGTAGAATTGAATACGATATTGAATCGATTGTTCATTCAGATTCGTCTCTTGAGCGTAATGATAACCAGTCCTTGAACGATGAAAATTAGTGGAATCAGCAATCCAATAAAGTTTCTATAATCTACGAAGCTCAAATGAATGATATGCCGGTGGTATATCTCAATTAACAAAAAGCCAATCGGAAATAAAGGGAACGAATAAGTATAGGCGGTCGAAGTAATCCGTTGTCCTCGTTCGTCCTTCCCTTCCTTCCCGAAACTGAACTTTAAGCAAACAAACAAGCATATTAGAAAAATCGGTATCAATATGATATTTATCATCATTCTCCTCACTCTCCCTCTCGCGTGTATTGAAAGACGTCGTTGATATCCCTGCCAAACAAATAGGCAATCTCAAATGCCAGTATCAGTGATGGGCTATAGCGGTTACCTTCCAGAGAAATAATGGTCTGTCTGCTGACACCCACCCTCTCAGCCAGTTCCTTCTGCGACCATCCTTTCTCGGCTCTCAGGACGGAAAGTCTGTTCCCGATGATTCCCTCACTCTTGATGCCCAAGTTATCTCCCCTCTCAAATATCCATAATATCCCTACACATAAATAGTAAAGTTTTTTTGACTTAAAGTAAAGTTTTTTTGACATACAGGCTATATGTGTCTGTTCCTCGTCCCGTGAATGATTTTATCGAATAATCTTACATACGTTCTAATCATTGTTACTTCATCAAAAATTTAAATCAATCACTTTTTGTTATGAGACCACGTACTGTCTCGTACCACATTACTCAGTCTGTATCTTTCAACGATCTTTAATGTATCCTTTCAGGAATTAGGACTATATCCAATTTTTCTGATAATACCATTTCCGTACAAAAAAATTCCTTTATCTTTTGGAGCAATAAAGGAATCACTATTTCACTTCTTTCTTCCGCCACCAAAAAAGATATACGTCACGAAAAGAATAAGCGTCATCGTTAGTGCTCCGAAGACGATTTTGAATGTTCCATCCGGAAGCAGTTTCGATATATAAAGCAACGTCATTAATAAAGAGAAAGTCAGATGATTACTTCTCATCTGAGAAGTGAGCTTATTCCAGTTTAAAAATACTAAGAGTATTGCTACAGGAGCTAAGAGTACAGTAATGAAAAAAAATGGAACGTTTTTCATATAAGAAGGTGTTTTAATTTTTTCCCGCAATTTCACCACTCCTTGTATTAAATCTCTCCATTTTTTGTGTACTTTTACAAGAATCCATTCATCATATTATAAAAAGACTAGGGATCTTTTAAAGAGTACCGATTTAGTAGATATCATCACTTTGATTTTTCGTAATATATTTTTGACAAAATGTAAAAATATATTACAGTTGAACATGAGTATAGAGTATGAAAACAAAAATGAATGGTGGTCAATTGAATTGAATAAGAATGGTGTACTAGTTAATAATTTATTCATTCTTAGGACAGAAAGAAAAATATCACAAAAAGAATTAGCCTATCAAGTCGGGGTCAGTAGGCAAACCATTGCTTCAATAGAAGCAAATCGATATAATCCGTCCTTGATTTTAGCCTTTGAAATTTCAGCTTTTTTTAACAAGGAAATTTATGAAGTATTTCAGTACAAACTATAACAGGAGTTGATTAGATGCTTAATGTATTCGTTTCTATTATTTCATTTTTAGGACTTATTAGTTTTATCTTCGTCATTCTTTTCGTGAATAAAGAAGGTAATGACGAGAGAGGAGATAAAATACTAGGAAGAGCAGGTATGGTAGGATTTCTCTCTTTTTTACTTGGATATAATCTGATTTTTTTAGCAAATATTCTTCTCGAATTAACTAGCATGCAATATACATTTTCCTTAGCCTGCCTGTTAGCTCTTGTTCTCCTATCTTATAGTAGTTCAATTTTCATTCTAAGAAAGAAATATTAATTCACAATAAGACCTGTCACTCCAGTTAAACTTTTTTTCAGTACTGGACCTAGTTTTTTTAAGATGTAAACGAGAGAACTACTTTTTTCGTAAACGTATGTTTATCAACTACTATATCTGCTAATTTCAGTACTAGCTTCATCGCACCTAAAATACATACATATGAACATACAAAGTATGATTGATTCTTGATCCGAGCTTATTTTCTCCTTAAAGCTCCATGCCCTGTGTCGCAAGGAGCAGATCCGTAAATCTAATGATTGAAACCTTTCACTGCTCCAAAGATAATGACGAGCAGTCCCTTTTCCGCAGCGGATCCGTCCACTGCGGTCTTCTTTTCTCCATTGGCCTTGAGACATTCGATTGTCTATATAAGCACGACACTATTTAAGATAACCGCGCGGATGAGAAGCTACGCCTAATCAATAGTTGATTAAAAAAAGGAAACGACCTTTTCCAAGATTGTTTCCTTCATGATGGAGCTGTCATTAGTGTTTTAACATTCATTTTTAAAGTGTTGTACTTAATTCAACAATCCATCTATTTAAAAAATGCTCCAATCCTTCTATATATAGATGAAAAGATTGCAGGTGACGAAGATGCATTTTCTCCCTTATCTATAACGTCCAGTTTTTTACTTCTTTGTTCAACAAAATAATCTTTAGGATAAACATAGTCTCCTTGGACTGGACTATCCTCGCCAAATTGAATATTTAAAGATATAGCGTACATAACATTTTTTGCATCCATAACTTGAAAATGAATGTGAGGCTCTGTAGAGTTTCCAGAGTTGCCACACAACCCTAGTTTTTGACCTGTTATTACCATATCCCCTTTTTTTACATCAATAGAGAATTGTTTGAAATGCGCAATCAAACTATATTCATTATTTTTATGCTCAATAACTATGTAATTTCCTAGGGGTTCATTTTCTTTGACAACTCCTGGAGCATTGTCTAGTACATCGTTTATTACTTTAATTACTCTTCCATCAAGTGGTGCAAGGATTTCTTTGTTAAATGCAAAGAAATTTTCATTCTTATTTGCCTCTTTTGTAAATGTCAATCCATTCTCGATCACTACTAAATCATATGCATATCTTTGATTTTCAAATGGATAATGATAATTTAAAAATTCATTCGTCCCACCCCAAAAAACATACCACTTGTCTTTTATAGGCATTGTATAGATGTTATCCGTAAATTGATTATCACTTTCTGGATAATGAAGAAAAGGTTTTAATAATAGACGCTGTATTACATTATGCTTATCAAAGATTACATCTATAGATTTTTTTCTTTTATCGTCTACCCAAACATATTGAGCATAATCTGGAGAAATATGATTAGAATGTAAAAGATAAAGTTCTCTTATATCTTTTTTGAAATTCGAGACAAGATCTATAAAATCATCTAAAGAAATTAAGTTGTGAAACTCTTTAACGGTTGATTTATAGATGTGCTTTGGATCTTCAAAAAGAAACGCTTCACAAAAGTTGTTAGG
>NZ_JBHFFC010000028.1:0-113474 GCF_043359615.1 Exiguobacterium sp. S22-S28
TCCTCGCATGTGAGGAATCGATTTTTTATGATCTCTGACCGAGAATAGCCTCAGCTTCGGGCAACTCTTCTTTCAAAACATAGAGAGCCACACGATCATCTAAATCTTTACTGAAGCGTCGGAAAAGAAATGAGGTCTTGACACCGCGTTCCATCCGAACATGAAGTCCAGCTTGCTCCAAACGATCATGATCGCGGGTCAACTGTTTCCCTTTGTCACCAAATTCTTCACCAAGTAATACCCAACGTAGGGATTCTTTAGTCCGTAACGTCACGAGTACGATAAAATAAAGCACGAGCACGACAATTAAAATGATTCGAATCGTATTAAAGTCCATCCACTTTTCACCTCATCTTTTATGATACGTCCTTAACGGGCATAAAGTAAACGCTCAAGATAACGTGAAAAAGATTGGACCTTTAATCCTTGCTGACGATAGGCAATGTATCCATCCGGTCGAACCAAGTAAAGACCGGATTGTTTGATACCGAATTTTCGGGATAACTCGCCGCCCTGATCGACGACTCCGTCATCTTTTAGTTCCTGATGAATCGGGACAGTCTCGAATAAATCCGGATAAGAATAGGCTAATTCTTTAAAGGCTAAAAGCAACTTGGCATCAGCCTGTCGAGGAAGGAAAAGTAACAGCAAGAAATTACGATCCGCCCGTCGTAATAACAATTCATTTTTCTTGGTCCGCGGATTTACGACTTCACTGTACGGCATCGGTTCTCCGGGACGCGGAGTCAAAAGTGGAAAATGACCTTGTGTGACGAATAATCGCGAAGCGTTGTAATTACTGTTGAGTTGAGCGATTCGGTTCGTGACGTAATGATGCAATGGTGTAATCTTTAAGCTGTTGCGGATTACTTTTTCCTGAAGCGGTAGTAAAAAGGGAATATTGATCTGTAACAATTCCGTTGCTAAATTCGTTGAACGTAAAATGCCACGCGCTGCTTCACGCCGCTCGACACTGTAAGAATCGAGCAATGGGAAGCTGGCTTTAAATCGGTGGACACACCATAGCTTCCAGGCTAAATTCATGGCATCTGCAATACCGGTGTTCATTCCCTGTCCTCCAACCGGTGAATTGATGTGAGCCGCGTCACCAATCAAGTAAATCCGGTGGTGTCCAAATTTCTCGATGATTCGGTTGTGGACACGGAACATCGAGTACCAGTGAACTTTCTTTAAGGTAAAGGGTACTTTTGCCCGGTTTTCCAAAAAGTCCTCAATTGCCGCGTGATCAGTTGGGACCGCGCCATTCGTCAGGTTGCCGGTGATTCGGAATAAATTGGACTGAAGGGGAAAGGACTCGATTACCCCATGGTCGGAAAAGAAAATGTGGACTTCTTCTGAAGACAACGGCCAGTCGACTTCGATGTCGGCCAGTGCCCAGGATTCCTTAAAGGATTTTCCACTGAACGGAAGTCCGAGCTCCCGCCGAACAAAGCTGTTGGCACCATCAGCACCGATAATGAAGGAAGCATCGACGGTTTCTGTCACGTCATGTTTTCGGATGGTAGCGGACACAAATGTCGGAAATTGGGCGAAACCCGTTAATTCCGTCTCCCGTTCCACCTGATGCCCGTCTTCTTGGAGGCGGGTTTCCAAAATACGTTCCGTTTCACTTTGCGGTAACAAGGTGACGAACGGAAATGGTGTATTTAAATCGGTAAAATCCAGTTTCGCCTGCCATGCACCGTTCACATACAGGTTCCCTTGATTAATCTTGATGGCGTTCTCCATCAAGGCGTCCGCTACACCCAACCGGGCAAACAGTTCGAGTGAACGAGCCTGAATACCGATTGCTTTTGAGACGACAGATGGACCGCTTGCCCGTTCGATGATCCGAAAGGTCAGTCCATAACGAGATAAGGCAAGTGCTAATGTCAACCCGGTCGGTCCAGCACCAATGATCAATACATCTATTTTTTTCTTCACGGATAGCCCCCCTTATTTTACTTCTTAGCCGAAACTCGCTACCATTAAACTATAGACTGGACGGTGAACCGTCTGAAAGGATGAGAGCAGTGAACGAGCAATTATTTACGACAGAACGGTTGATGAGTAACTTTAGAGAATACATGCAGCAAAATGAAGCATACATGTCGAAAATCCAAGCTCTGAATGCTTATTACAAAGTGGTGGCCGGATCCATTTTGGCTGATCGAATCGCTAAAAATGCTGATTTGATCGTTCGGATGCGTCATCTAGAAGAAGCGTACCAGAAAGTGGCGCAGGAAACACGATGAAGGATGTCCAACTGGCTGATGTGAAGCGAGTGTTTGCTTCTTCGACTGAACAACTACCTAAAAATGCCGCAGCAGTATTAGTCCCTTTAATGGAACGAGATGGAGAAGTTCATCTCTTGTTTCAAGTTCGGGCGAAGACCCTTCGCTCACAACCGGGAGAAATTGCGTTTCCCGGTGGTCGGATTGATCCGGGGGAACAACCGAGAGAAGCAGCTATCCGGGAAACGAAAGAAGAATTAAATGTCACCGACTCGGACATCGAAATCATCGGTACGTTAGAACCACTCGTGACACCGAACCGTTCCATTATTTATCCGTACCTCGGCATATTGACGGCAGAAGACATCGATCCGTCGCCGATGGAAGTGGACCATATCTTTTATGTGGCTCTGGCTGACCTGCTTGCGGCGGAACCGATTCAAGGTGAAATGGAATGGCGGATTCGACCTGGTAATAAAGTACCGACGGACCGTTTGGCGAATCGTGATGCGTACGTGGACCGGACATACAAAACGGTTGAACATTTTTATGAACATGAAGAGTACTTGATTTGGGGGCTGACGGCTAAAATTTTACGGCAAATGTTACGTACGCTGACGCAATACTAGCTTTTTCATAGGTTCTTTTATATGATTAAGAATATCTGAACGTGTCAGGAGATGAAAAAGATGGAAGAAGAAGAGTTATTTGATTATATCGTCGGTGATATGGTGAAAACAAAAGAAGGATGGGTCGCAGAAGTGACGGCTGTATTGACCAATACAGTGGTCGGCGACTTGTCACATACTAAAAACTTCGAATCTCTTGGATTTGAATTCGAGAAGCAGGTCTTGATCAAGTCAGAGATTGAACTGTTAGAACGTAAAACAAAATAATCGGAAAGCCGGACAGAAGTTTCTGTCCGGTTTTTTTGAGCTTGTGAGTCATGCGTAGCAGGTTTCAGAACTGTTAAATGAGGGGAATTTTACAAAGATAATAAAGAAGACACTTTACTACATTAAGGTGCTGGAGGGATCATGTATGATTGAGTTTAAAAAAGTCGGAAAAATATATCCGGATGGTACAAAAGCAGTCCGAGACTTGAATTTCACTGTTGAACAAGGAGAGATTTTTTGTTTAATCGGACCGTCGGGATGTGGAAAAACGACGACGATGAAAATGGTCAATCGATTGATTGATCATACAGAAGGACAAATCTGGATCAATGGCGAGCCGATTATGTCAATCGATGAGCATCAATTGCGTCGTCAAATCGGTTACGTACTTCAACAAATTGCCTTATTCCCGCATATGACGATTGAAGAAAATGTCAGTGTCGTGCCTCATCTACTGAAATGGGACAAAAAGAAAGTCGAAGAACGTGTACAAACATTATTCCGGTTAACCGGATTAAATGAGAGTTTAAGAAAAAAATATCCAACAGAACTTTCAGGCGGACAGCAGCAGCGCGTGGGAGTCATGCGGGCATTGGCGGCGGAACAAGACGTGATTTTAATGGATGAACCTTTTTCAGCGTTAGATCCGATTTCGAGAGATCAGTTGCAAAATGATTTGTTGCGTTTAAATGCAGAACTCGGGAAAACCATCTTATTCGTGACGCATGACATGAATGAAGCGTTGAAACTCGGCAGTCGAATTTGTTTGATGAATGAAGGCAAGATTGTTTTGATCGGAACGAAAGAAGAGATTTTATCGAGCAATGATGAATTTGTTCAGGAATTCATGGGTAAAGTCAGGGGGACACTCTCATGACAGGCTTAGTCGAGACGTATCAAGATCGAAAAGCAGAGTTATTACAAGCACTGATTGAACATATTCAATTGTCGGTCCTTTCACTGGTGATTGCTTGTCTGATTGCCATTCCACTTGGTATTTATTTATCCCGTCATAAAAAATTCAGTGAGTGGTCAATCGGCGTCACTTCAGTCATCCAAACGATTCCATCACTTGCCCTGCTCGGTTTGATGATTCCACTTGTCGGAATCGGAACAGTTCCTTCAGTGATAGCTCTTGTTTTATATGCTCTTCTCCCCATTGTTCGGAACACGTACACCGGGTTGGCTGAAGTCGATCCATCATTGAAGGAAGCGGCACGGGCTTGCGGCATGACACCGACACAAAGTTTGCTGAAAGTAGAGCTTCCGTTAGCCTTACCCGTCATGATGGCCGGAATTCGGACGGCGATGGTCTTAATTATCGGGACAGCTACGATTGCCGCCTTGATTGGTGCTGGCGGACTCGGTTCGATCATCCTGCTTGGAATTGATCGAAATGACAACTATCTGTTGCTGTTGGGTGCGATTCCAGCCGCTTTATTGGCACTTTTGTTTGACGGATTGTTACGACAGACCGAAGTGGCAACGAAAAAACGTCAAACGGGAAGACTCGTCGTCGCGCTCGCACTAATCGCGACATTGATCATCACACCTTTCGCTCTCGGACGGACGGAACAACCGGATTTGGTGGTCGCCGGTAAGTTAGGAGTCGAACCTGAAATCCTGATGAACATGTACAAGTTAGTCATCGAAGATCAGACGGATTTAAACGTTCAAGTAAAACCGAACTTTGGTAAGACGACATTTGTCTACAAAGCATTACAATCCGGAGACATTGATTTATATCCTGAATTTACAGGAACGGTCCTTGCCAGTTTGACGAATGAAAAACCGGTTTCAAATGAAAAAGAAGCCGTTTTTAAGCAGGCACGCGATGGACTTGCTAAACAAAAGTTGGCGCTGCTTCCACCGATGAATTACAACAACACGTATGCCGTCGCTGTTCCGAAAAAAGTCGCCGACCAATACAACTTAAAAACAATTTCTGACTTACAACAAGTCGCGGATCAGTTAAAAGCTGGATTTACACTGGAGTTCAAAGATCGTCAAGACGGTTACAAAGGCATTCAAGAAACATATGGTGTTAATTTTAAAGAGGTTGTAACGATGGAACCGAAATTGCGGTATAAAGCCGTTGAGTCGGGAGACATCCAAGTCATCGATGCCTATTCGACAGATCCGGAAATCGTAAAATACAATATGGTCGTGTTAGAAGACGATCAACAGTTATTCCCGCCGTATGAAGGAGCACCTCTACTTCGACAAGAGACGTTAGAGGAGTATCCTGAAGTGGAAGAGGCATTAAAACAGTTAGACGGAAAAATTTCCGACAGTGAGATGTCGAAAATGAATGAAGCGGTCGCTTACGGTGGAAAAACCGCGAATCAAGTCGCGCGCGACTATTTACAGAAAGAAGGAATTCTTAAATGAGATTACTATTGATCAGTAACCCGACGGCAGGATCCAACCGCGGTGGTCTGTTACAAGATGTGATTGATCCACTTGCAGCTTTGTTTGATGAGATTGTTATCCGTCAAACGGCACAAGCATTGGATGCGATGCATTTTGCGGAGGAATCAGATGGATTTGACGCCCTTGTCGTCATCGGTGGGGACGGTACCGTGTTTGAGGTGATCAATGGAATAGCCAAACTGGAGACGCGTCCGATTCTCGGCATTATCCCGGGCGGTACGTGCAATGATTTTGCTCGGACGTTAGGATTGCCGATGGTGCCACGATTAGCGGCTGAAATGATTGCCACACAACAAATCGTTAAAGTGGATCTCGGACAAGTAAACGATACGTATTTCTTAAATTTCCTTGGGCTTGGTCTTGTGGCAGAAGCTTCAATCGGAATTGATACGGAAGAAAAAGCCCGTTTAGGGAAAATGGGGTATTATCTGTCGACAATCCGTTCCAGTATAGAAGCAGAACCGTTTTCGTACGATCTGGAGTTGGCGGAAGGGCAGAAAATGACCGGAGAAGCGGTCTTGATTTTGGCGGCGAACGGGGAATCGCTCGGCGGTATCGAAACCAACTTATCAGAAGGGGCTTACAATGACGGGAAGCTTGATCTTGTGATCGTCGATGAAGTGAACTTGACGACCATCCGCGACGTCATCTTGCAAAAAATGGGGCTGGCGACGGAACCTTCCTTCACACACATTCTGACGAGCGGTTTTACCTTGAAAACAGATTCTCCAAAAGTCATTGATACGGATGGAGAGAAGGCGATGCATTCGCCGATCGAGGTCAAAGTATTACCGAAGTATTTAAAAATGTACAGCGGTCGAATCGATACATTAGTATAGAATTATTTTTAACAAATCAAATTTTTTTCTGATCGAAGTCCATTATGCGGACTTCGATTTTTTAGCATAAAATTCTTTAGTTCATTACATATTCGCGGTTATGCTTTGATGCTTTAAAGAAAATGTTTGATAAAGGATGACTTCTGACTTGAATTTTTGTACAATGGAAAAGTATTTTTGAAAAGGAGGTCGAGACCATGAAAGGAAATGCATGGGCTTCGAAGGTTGGTTTTATTTTAGCAGCAGCAGGATCAGCCATCGGTTTAGGTGCGATATGGAAATTTCCGTACACAACGGGAACCAATGGGGGAGGAGCGTTTTTACTGCTCTTTTTAGCATTCACGTTATTACTTGGATTGCCGGTCTTGATTGCCGAGTTCTTGATTGGCCGGACGAGTGGGAAAACGGCTTTACAAGCATTTACGGAACTTGGTCATAAAAAATATACATTCATTGGCTGGCTCGGTGTCATCGCTTGTTTTTTACTGCTCTCATTTTACAGCGTCATCGGAGGTTGGGTCCTGATCTACATCGTTTTAGGTTTTTCGGGTAATTTAACTGCCATGAGCGGAACAGATTTAGGCGAATTATTCGCTACAGTGTCCAGTTCTCCCGGGTATGCAATTACGGGTCAGTTGATCTTCTTGATCATTACCTGTGTGATTGTCTTACGCGGAGTACAAGCCGGTATTGAAAAAATGAGTAAAATTATGATGCCGTTACTGTTTCTCTGTTTTATCATTCTTGTCATTCGTTCATTGACGCTTGAAGGCGCAGGTGCAGGTATCCGCTTCTTTATCGAACCGGATTTCTCGGCCTTGAACCGGACATCTGTCCTCAGTGCCTTGGGGCAAGCCTTCTTCTCTCTCTCATTAGGAGTATCGGCCATGCTGACATATGCTTCTTACATGAAAGAGCGGGGACAAATTAATCGGTCCGCTGCGTGGATTGTGTCACTGAACGTCGTCGTCTCTCTGCTTGCCGGCTTCGCGATTTTCCCGGCTGTATTCGCTTCAGGACTTGATCCGGCGGAAGGTCCGGCGTTATTGTTCATTGTGTTGCCGACCGTATTCAGTCAAATTCAGTTCGGTTCACTGTTTCTCGTGTTGTTTTTCCTCTTGTTTGCGTTCGCTTCCATCACATCATCGATTGCGATGCTTGAGGTTGTCGTATCCGCCATAACGGATCGAAAAGCAACAGCGACGTTTAAAGATAAAAAACGAAATACGGTAATTGCGACATTCTTGATTGCGTTGATTGGTATTCCTTCAGCACTTTCATTTGGTATAGCAAGTGAAATCACTTGGATGAACAAGACAATCTTTGATTGGATGGACTTCACTGTATCGAACATCCTGATGCCAATCGGTGCCTTATTGATTTCGTTTTTTGCCGGATTCAAGTTGGACCGGACACTAGTCGAACAGGAACTCGTCACGAGTCCTTTCATGAAGCGAATTCTTCCATTTTGGCGGTTCAGTATTTGTTATTTGAGTCCGATTGCGATTTTAATTGTCCTGATCTGGCCATTATTCGGTTCTTAATGTATTGAAAAACAAGACATAGAAAAAGCTGGTCTGTGGAATTGCAGATCAGCTTTTTTTACTTGTGAAAAATTCGGGAAATCGAACTTGAGGCGGATGTTTTCTCTTTTAGATTATGGTGAAATAAGAAATACAGAGGACTAACAATGCGCAAAAACGGGAAACTTTTTGTTATATGATTCGTAATGGTAAGATATAAGGAACCAATCGTTTAAAGGATACAGAGAATAGAATCATCAATCGAAAGAGGGGATGAGATGAAGTCGTCTACATGGTGGATAATGGGTTCCGTTGGTTTGATGTTTGTTTTTCTGCAAATTGCGGATACATTCAACTTTTCCGGTATCTTCATTGCTCTAGGTCTTTGGTTTATCTGGAGCGGATATCGTGCCAAGCCAGGAAAACGATACCGGACGGACCGGAAATCGACAGAACTTAAACGTAAAAGTGTCAAAAAGAAATTGTTATTGGATGATGAAGAGGAATTTGTCGGCAGTATCATTCTAAAACCAGAACAAGCGACACGACGGTTTGAAGAAACCGATGATTTGGAACTGCAAGTCTTACAACGGACAGTCGAAGAAGGATTCGTCAAACTTCAATCGTTTGATAAACTCATTCCTTCAATCCGCGATAGCGAAATTCGTTCCGAAATGCGCATCGTTTCCCGTGAGGCCCATATCTTATTCCAAGAATTGTTTGAAGCACCACGTGAGGTAAAAAAGGTCCGTGATTTCTTCACGTTTTACTTGGATTCTTTGTTATCGATCTCCGAGAAATTTGCGGATTTAGAGCGTCGCGGTGCACAAGTGCAAGTTGAGACGCGGGAACAATTACAATCGAATCTTAAAATGATTGCCGAGAAATTAAAGCAACAGCAATCACTTCTATTGGAAGGTGATACTGTTGATCTAGAACGTGAACTTTTAACGATTGAAAAAGTACTGGCGCAAGAAACCGAACAACGAAAACAGGAGGAGAGTTATAAACATGACCCATTCTGACAACAATAGCTGGCAACAATGGCCGGATGAAGAAACATCGACACAACCGTCGATTTCAGATCCTTCTGTCGATTTGAATCTCGCAGAAACGTCTCAGCATCGAGCAGTGCCCACCCGACCAATCGAAGAAATGATTCCAAGTGATGTTCCGACCGAACAACGGCAAAAAATCGAACGGTTGCTTCAAGTCATTGATTTAAATAAATCGGATGCTGTGATGCAATTTGGTGCACCGGTACAACGCGAGTTATCCCAATTTTCCGATCAAGTCTTAAGTGAAGTGAAAATGAAAGACGGTGGAGATGCCGGAAAACTTCTGTCGGATTTAATGCAACGTGTCCGTCAGATGGATCCGGACACATTGCAGGAAAAGAAAAGTTTTTGGTCGAATGTACCGGTCATCGGTCGTGCGAAGAAAAAAGCAGAAACGTATTTCCTGCAATATGAAAAAATGAGCGCTTACCTTGAAGAAGTCGTTCACAATCTGGACCGCTCAAAATTTGGGTTAATGAAAGATATCACGCTTTTGGATCAAATGTATCAAAAAAACAAGCGCTATTTTGAAGAATTGAACTTGTACATCGCGGCAGGTGAAACAAAGATTGCCCATGTCAGAGAACAGGAAATCGAGCCTCTTCGCATGGAAGTCGAACGGACACGTGATCAAACGCGACTTCAGGAGCTGAATGACTTGATTCAGCTGACCGATCGTTTTGAAAAGAAAATTCATGATTTAAAACTATCACGGACAATCAGTCTGCAGATGGCTCCTCAAATCCGTGTCATCCAACAGAATAATCAAATCTTGGCAGAAAAGATTGAATCAGCGGTTGTCAACACGATTCCACTTTGGAAAAACCAAGTGGTCCTCTCACTAAGTCTATCGCGGCAAAAAACAGCATTGCAGATGCAAAAAGATGTCACGAATACGACCAATCAATTGTTAGAACAAAATTCTAGACTCCTAAAAGATTCTTCAATTGAGATCGCGGAAGAAAACGAAAAGGGAATCGTTTCCGTGGAATCCTTGAAAGTAGCACATCAAAACTTAATTGAAACATTAGATGAAACGCTTCGGATTCAACAGGACGGAAAACAAAAACGACGTGATGCAGAACATGAGCTAGAACGAATGGAAAATGAGTTGAAACAAAAAGTGATTGAAGTGGCTTCTAAAAGTCGCGAATTACCAAATCGCCCTTACTAAGGAACACATTTATGTGTTCCTTAGTGGTTTATTCAAAAGGAGGTGAAGGTCGGCTTCTCCCATGACTAAAGTCACGGGTGTCCGCCGACTTAAAACTATGACAAAACAACATCAGTGGGATACGACTTGGCTTTTATTTGCTCGGATGATGGCGGATCGACACTCAAAATGTGCTTCGAAGTCTGTCGCTTGTGTCATCGTCAAAGATGAAAAACCAATTTCAATCGGAATCAACGGAACACCTAGTCAACACGTGAACTGCAATGAAATTTATTTAAAACAAGACAGTGTTCTTTATAAAGCCGCAACAGAAGGAAAACTTCATGAGCAGCCTGATGAACTGTCTGTATTACATAACGGTCAAGTGTTTCACCGATGTGATAATCAAGAAGAGCACCATGAATGGTCGAAACTGAACGAAATCCATGCTGAAATCAATGCGTTGGGAAAGCTTGCAGCAGACTCGACCAGCGCACGTCACGCGACGGCCTATGTTACGCACAGCCCATGTCATGCGTGTAGTTTAGCTTTAATTGCATCAAAAATTGATCGTGTAGTCTATTCGACTGGTTATGAATATGGTGATGGATTAAAGCTGATGCGTCAAAGTGGGATTGAAGTGCTTCATCGTCCATTAACAGAAGAATATTTTCTTGAAAGAATTTTCGATAAAGACTTGTAAACGCTTCCATCACATTGTATTATGAAATTAAGCATTGCCATGGTAATTATTCACTCTTCCATTCGGGATAACTTCAGACGAAGTTATCCCACTTTTTTTTGAAAAATGAATTGACATATTTCCAATATTCTGCAATGATGTATATAGAATATGACGAAGCGGAATGCCGCATTTTCATTAGAATAATCCATCAAGGAGCTGGAATGCCAGGTCGTTGAAAAAAAGTCCTGACTCGCTTGAGTCGGGACTTTTTGTTTTTTGTATTATCAGTGCAGAATGGCCCAAGAAGTTTGGAGGCGTTTGGCTCGAATGAGTACTTTTTGTGTAGTCGCGCCTGCTAATATGCCCATCAAACGTTGGCAGAGAATGTCTGGTTGTGTTTGATGAAGAAATAATTGTTGGATAAATCGGGAAAAGACGACATCATTGGTCGCAAGTTGCCGTTTTAATGTTGCGTGGGACATCCGATCGATTTCATCAGCGTCGAAACCCGCTCCCGGATTAAATGATGATACAATTAAAAGCTTAACAGGGATAGCGTCAAGCGATAAACCAAGTGCTTCAACTTGTCGACATGCTGAGACCATTTCTTGATAAATGAGTTGATGTAATAAACAAGGGTCCTTAAGAGCGAACGGATCATAAACGCTGACAGCTTGACGAAGTTGTTCACGTGTCACGATAGATGGTTCTGACTCTAGTTCTGAAGTTTGCACCGTATCATAACAGGTCGATAATGAAAAAATCATCCGGTAGTCCTCCTTATCATGGGAAATTTGTCTTCTCTTGTCATTTTAAATCATAAATGAAGCGCTTACAATGGATGTTTTAGCATATGCAGAAATAGAGAAGATTTGTTATCATGAAAGGCGGAGTAAATGAGAGGGGTGTTGACGATGATTCGATTATTTAAAGCCATTCCCGAGCTAGAGATGCCGGTTTACAGCGGAGAAGACTATCGACTCGAAGGAACGGAGGCGAAGACGGGATTCCTGATTTCCAACCATGTTCCTGGTGAACAGGTGGAAGAAACGTTACTCGTGGCATCAGCTGAAATTAAAACAAGCCAGACAGGTCGTGAATGGTTACAATTTACCTTCAACTCTCCGAGTGGTGCGTGTAAAGGAAAACAATGGTTGAATCAAGGAACGGCTGAAGAGGCAATGCGTCCCTATCTTGAAACAGGCATCGTTCATGTGTTTGCCAAAGTGGAAGAGTACCCGGTTGATTCAGGAAATAAATCATTGACGGTCCAGCGTGTTAAAGCCGTTCATGATCAATCTGGAACGACATTTTTACCACAAATGCCAATTGGCGAAACCGCAAGCGACTATCGGGATCAACTGATTGGGCTGATTGAAAAGATGGAGACGCCGCTCCGACAAGTAGCGCACCGCGTGTTGTCCTCGTATTGGGAAGATTTCTCGACTCGTCCGGCGGCGTTATATCATCACCATGCCTATATCGGCGGACTATTGAAGCACACGGCGTGCATGATGACGATTGGTTTTGGAATCTGTCAATCAGAACGCCCGGACTTAACACTCTTAAAATGTATTCAAGAGGCTGAGGCCGATCATAAAAATGATTTGTTTCACGCCAGTGACCGGGAAATACGACAATTTGCCTGGGATGACAGTTTTGATGCGTTGTATCAATCTGCGCGTTCGATTGCGTTGTTAAACGACCGGCCGCACCAGGATGAATTATTATTGGGCATTTTGTTGCACGATATTGGGAAAATCTTTGAATATACTCATTTGGGGGCGAGCGACGATCGTTTCTCTCGTTTGGTTCAAGCAGAAGCGGCAGATGAAAAACTGTCTGGTATTGCCTTAGATCCGAACGGTGTTCTGGTTGGACATATGCCTTACGGATGTTTTGTCCTGGAACAAGCGTTACAAAAGGAAGCCGTCCGACTGCCGGTTGATCAGTACCACCGGTTGATGCATATGATTTTATCCCATCATGGGAAAAAAGAGTGGGGATCAAGCGTTACCCCTCAGACAACAGACGCCTGGTATTTACACGCCATCGACTTACTCGATGCGCGAAAAGAAAAATGGCGGCAGTCTCAGTCAACATAAGGAGTGAACACATGTCAGCACGTATTCAAACGACCCTCGTCACCGGTTTTTTAGGGGCGGGAAAAACAACATTGTTAAACCGGATTGTGGCGAATCCGATTGAAAAAGTGGCGTTACTCGTCAACGAAGTGGGTGCGGTCAACATCGACGAAGCGCTGATTGAGCGAAGTGACGAGGAAGTCATCGAATTGACGAACGGATGTATCTGTTGTTCCATTCGAGGTGATTTGCGGGATGCTTTACTGCGAATTGCTAAAAAAAGACGCGAAGGTGAGATGGCATTTGATCGTTTAATCGTCGAAACGACAGGAATTGCAGATCCGGGTCCTATCTTACAGACATTTTACTTTGAACCGGCAGTGGAACAGCAATATCAAATATCGAGTGTCGTGACGGTCGTGGACGCCTATCAACTGGAACGACAATTGACGTTTGAAGAAAACGTCCGGCAAATCGGCTTTGCGGACACCTTGTTGTTAAACAAAACGGATTTGATTTCGGCGGACGAGGTTGCGATTGCAGCGAAACGTTTATCCGAACTGAATCCAACGGCACTGATTCTGCCGACCATCGATTCTGACACGCCGATCCAGCATTTATTCGAAACCTTTCATTTTCCGAAGCAGGAAGAAGAACGGTTGGCACGACAAACAGACGGTCTGCAGAAAGCAGCAGAGTCCTTTACAGCGTTGACGATTACAGAACAAGTTCCGCTGCACCGGCAACGCTTTGGCGCCGTGCTTCGAGAAATCCTCGAAGCATACGCGGAAGACTTATATCGTTATAAAGGAATCCTTCATTTTTCGGATACGAATCGGAAAATTATTTTGCAGGGAACAGGCATGATTTATGGAACAGCAACGCGTGGTGAATTTGAAGAACCCAAACAAACGACGTTAGTCTTCATTGGGAAGAATTTGGATGAACAAGCGATTCGAAAAGGTGTAAAGGCGGCGAGAGAACATGGTTGAACTATATTTTGACGGAGCAGTCCGTCCCTCGAATGATGATGCAGCAGTCGGGATTTTTTGCAAAAATTCCGAAGGTCAAGTCATTGAACGAACGTTTAGAATCACGGCCGAGAATAATCACGAAGCCGAATTTCAGGCATTTTTAAAAGCGGTGGAACTGGCAGAAGAACTGTTGGAGCAAGGAGAGAGTGTGTTTTCTTTCCGTACGGATTCAGAAGCTGTTTCTTTGGCGGTCGAACGCGAATTTGCCAAAAATAAACGGATTCAAATTTACTTTGATCCGGCATTTGAACGTTTTGTCCGTTTACCGCTTGCCTTCGTCAAGTGGATTCCACGGTCAGAAAATAAAGCCGATCGTGTGGCAAAAGAAGCATTAAATGAATATTGATCTCAACAGAAAAACTGATCCGGTCTCATAGACCGGATCAGTTTTTTGGTGAGGACGTCTCTTCGACAGGTTCTTCCTGTCGTTCGATTAAAATTTGATCAATCCGTCGACCGTCCAAGTCAACGACTTCAAAGCGATAGCCGTTACTTATGACATGACTTCCGCGGACTGGAAATTCGCCCAGTAGAAATAAGACGAGTCCCGCAACTGTATGATAGCTATTTTTTTCTTCACCCGGTAAGTCCGTTTTGATGCCGAGGACACGCTTTAAGTCGTCGATATGCAATAGTCCGTCGGCCAAATAGGAACCATCCGTCCGTTGCACGAGTTCCGGCTCCTCTTCCATGGTCGAGATTTCACCGACGAATGCTTCGAGAATATCAAACAAGGTAATCATTCCTAAAAATCCACCGTACTCATCCAGTACAAAAGCAATCGAGACAGTTTCCTTGCGCATCCGTTCGAGCAAGACAGTTGCTTGTAATTGTTTCGGAACAATGAGCGGTGTGTGGATCAACGATTCAATGGCAGCAATTGGTTGATCGGCAGCTAAAATTTCTTTTGCATCGATGTACCCGACAAAATGATCCAAATCACCGTGACCGACGGGAAGATTCCGGTGTTTTGCGCTGCGTAAATCAGCTAGAATCTGTTCCGGTGAATCAGTCAGATCAATCCATTCTGTCACTGTGCGCGGCTCCATTAATTCGTACGCCAGCTGATCATGAAAGGCGAATACACGCGAAACTTGTTCCGCTTCTGATGTTGCGAAGGTTCCTTCCTTTGTCCCACGGATCAATAATTGTTTCACCTCATCTTCCGTCTCGTCTTCCGTTTGAAGACGATCGAGTCCGATCATCCGAAAGATGACACTCGTTGATTTACTTAAAATGAAGATGAACGGTTTTAAGACACTTGAGAATAACCGCATGGGTTGGGCCAAAGCCATCGTGACACGTTCCGGACTGACGAGAGCAATTCGTTTTGGGACCAGTTCACCAACGACAAGTGATAAATAGGTAATGATCGTGACGACCACGATATAGCCGAGCGTGCTGGCATAAGGAGCAAGCCATTCAAAACCGGATAGCCAGTTGATCAAGGGGGCGGATAAAGCAGCGCCGCCAAACGCTCCGTTAATGATACCAATCAACGTGATACCGACTTGTACAGTCGACAGCAGATCCGTCGGACGTTCCAAAAAGTCCAGTGCGACTTGTGCTGACTTTTTTCCTGCATCGGCATGTTGTTGTAGTTTGGATTTCTTTGAAGATAATAAGGCGAGTTCTGTCATCGCAAAGACGCCATTCGCTAAAATCAACAGCAGGACAATCGTTAAATTTATCAACCACATCAAGCATTCACTCCTTTTCGATAACAAACTATTCCCCAAACTCGCCTCTATCATTCCCATTCGCGGTGGTTTCCGTTAAACTATTAAGGTATCAATAGATAAAGGGGGAAATGATCATGGAATATCGTTTAGAACGTGACACGATGGGGGAAATTCGTGTCCCAGAAGCACAGGAATGGGGAGCTCAGACACAACGGAGCTTAGAAAACTTTAAAATTGGAACAGAAAAGATGCCGATCGAAATTATTCAGGCATTTGCTGTTCTGAAAAAAGGGGCAGCTTTAGCCAATCGTGATTTAGGTGTTTTGGACCAAGAGAAAGCTGAAGTGATTGCTGAAGTATGTGATGAAATCATCGCCGGGAAGTTTGATGGTGAGTTTCCATTGGTTGTTTGGCAAACCGGGTCCGGTACTCAGTCAAACATGAACGTCAATGAAGTCGTCGCACGGGTCGCGACACGGAAACTTGCCGAACGGGGAAGTGAGCAAGTCATCCATCCGAATGACGACGTTAACAAATCGCAAAGTTCAAATGATACATATCCGACCGCGATGCATATCGCAGCAAAAACGATTGTCATTGATCAACTGTTACCGGCCATCGATGCTATCCATGCGACACTTGACGAAAAGGCAAAAGCTTTCTCAGATATTGTCAAGATTGGTCGGACCCACTTGCAGGACGCAACACCAATCACATTGGGGCAGGAAATCAGTGGATGGGTCCGGATGTTGCAATTATCGAAGAAGATGATTGAGCTGACGTTAGAGCCGCTGACGGAACTTGCCATCGGTGGAACAGCTGTCGGAACCGGCATCAATGCCCATCCGGAATTCGGAGACCGGGCAGCTGAAAAAATGAGTGAAGAGACCGGAAAATCGTTTGTCAGTGCAGAGAATAAGTTTCATGCCCTGACGAGCCACGATCAACTTGTCTTTTCCCACGGGGCAATCAAGGCGCTCGCTATGGATGCGATGAAAATCGCTAACGATGTCCGCTGGTTGGCATCAGGTCCTCGTGCTGGAATTGGCGAAATTACGATTCCAGAAAATGAACCGGGAAGTTCAATCATGCCTGGAAAAGTCAACCCGACACAAAGTGAGGCGCTGACGATGGTTGCCGCTCAAGTTCTTGGGAATGACGCAACGATTGGTTTTGCAGCAAGTCAAGGAAACTTTGAACTGAACGTCTTCAAGCCGGTCATTATGTACAACTACATTCAGTCGGTTCGTCTGCTGACTGACGCGTTGCATTCATTCAATGACCATTGTGCCATCGGGATTGAGCCGGAACGGACGGTCATTGCCGAGAACGTCGAACGCTCGTTGATGCTCGTCACCGCATTGAACCCGCACATCGGTTATGAAAATGCAGCTCGGATTGCTAAAGCTGCCCATAAAGAGGGTACTACTTTAAAAGAGGCAGCGCTTGCGACCGGATTATTGACAGAAGAGCAATACGACCAATGGATTGTTCCGGCAGATATGGTGAGTCCAAATCTAAAAGCATAATCGAAAGCGAGGGGGTTCCCTCGTTTTCTTTTCAGTCGAAAGGGTGCTT
This sequence comes from Exiguobacterium sp. S22-S28, assembly GCF_043359615.1. NCBI lineage: Bacteria > Bacillati > Bacillota > Bacilli > Caryophanales > Exiguobacterium > Exiguobacterium sp. S22-S28. The sequence goes on from NZ_JBHFFC010000028.1 coordinate 17,200, forward strand.
TCGGCTGTATAGAAAGAGAGGGAAGACTTGTGGAAACGAAGCAAAAGCGGATTGAAAAACAAATCGAACAAACGATTTTAATGGTTGAGCGGCTACTTCGAATGGAGTCTGTTCCCAAATCAGAACTTGTCGTGTTTTCCCAATGGTTGAAGCGTTTCAGTGGTCAAGATCAAGCAGATTTTTTTGAACGTCAAGCAGCTCGATGGATTGAAGAACTGGATGATGTAGTCGAAGAAGTGACACATGAGCAACTTCAGACGCTGCTTGCACCTGTCATTGACCATCTTTCAGAGCGGGGACGAAAAAAAGTTGTTCGAAAAGAAATGATTTTATCCGTCACGAAACGTTTTTTAGAAAACGTTCAATGGAAAAAAGCACTTGAGAATGCCCGGTATATGACTCGTTTTTTTGGTTCGATTGAGGATACACTTGAAGTCGGATATGATTTGCACGTGGATGCCATATTAGTGGACTATGAAATTGTTCGGACGACAGATGATGCTTTATTACTCAAACTAATCAAAAAAGTCGAAGGCTCATTTATTCCGCTAATCATCATCGGACCGTCCGACGCGTCTGTCCGTCAACTCTGTTATGCCTTAGGCGCAGATGATTATTGGGACGAGACCGTTCAAATCGAAGAACGGCAAATTCGCCTTAAACGTTTGCTTCGGAAATTACGTACCGTTTCTTCAACAATTTTGGTGGACGAGTTAACAGGAGCCTTCAATCGTAAATATCTTCAAAATGCATACCGGCGCCGGACGTCACGTCTTGAACGGGATAATCAGTTATTTGCCTTAGCTATCTTTGATTTGGACCATTTTAAACGGATCAATGACTTACATGGTCATCCGACAGGAGACTTGGTCTTGGCAGAATTGTCCGTTTTGGCGAAGCAAGCCATCCGTCAAGAGGATGAACTAATCCGATTTGGTGGAGAAGAGTTTATGTTATTGTTTAGCGCGGATCACCCTGAACATGCAGCGGAAATGATGGAAAAAGTCCGGGCTAGAATCGAACGGCATACATTTCCAAACGGATTGAAAATAACCGTATCGATTGGTTTGACAATCATTGATCATCCGACATTGGATGTAGAAGAAATGACTTCAGAAGCGGACGAAGCACTTTATCAGGCGAAACGAAACGGCAGGAACCAAGTAGTTGTCTATTCTGTTTCGGCAGCGAAAGAAAAAATCGAGGCATTGATCAAAATTGAAGCAAAGTCTTATCAGCAACTAATACCGCTGTCCTTACCAGATCATTCCAAGTATCAGTTTCAAGTGGTTCCTTATGAGGAAAAAAAACAAGCTCCGCTTCAATTGTGTGTCTTACCGTTGCAACAATTAGCAGCAGATAATTTTAAATTGCTAGAGGAATGGAAACAGTCCCGGGAAGGGATGATTGAAGCGATTGCGATAGCTCCGGAAGAAAATCAATTACTGGGGCAAGTATTAGAACGTGGTGTCACGGATTATTGTCTGTCACCACTTGACCGTGATCAGTTAGAAGAACAAATTCGTGAATGGATTATCCGCTTACCATAACAGGACAAAAGAGAATCCGACTTCCACATGAGGGAAGCCGGATTCTTTTTTGTTCGAACATCTGTAAATACAGTCAGTGTCTTTCAAAGCGATGAATCGAAAAGTCGAACGGGTTTTGATCGTCTTTTGGATGGATTGTTTTTTCAGCCAAGCTGAATTCTTTTGGGATGGACGGATAGTAGACATCGCCCTCAATGACAGCATCGATTTCTGTTGCATAGATCCGGCGGGTATATGGCAATGTTTGTTGAAATAGTTCACCACCACCAATTAGAAATACCTCTTCTTCCGTCTCTGCATAAGCCTCAAGTGCAGTCAGATCATGCCAAACGGTTACACCATCCGCCTGAAAGGAAGGATCGCGTGTGATGACGATATTTTCACGCCCCGGTAACGGACGCCCAATCGAAACAAATGTTTTGCGCCCCATAATGACCGGTTTTCCGTACGTCGTTTTTTTGAAATGGACCAAGTCGGCCGGCAAATGCCAAGGCATATCATTGTCACGACCAATCACACGGTTTTTCGAGTACGCAACGATATGGGAAATCATACAGCAACCACTCCCTTGATATGCGGATCAGGATCATATCCTTCAATGATGATATCGTCATAAGTGAAGTCTTCAATCCGTTCGACTTGACGTGCGAAACGAATGGTCGGCAATGGTTTAGGTGTCCGGCTTAGTTGAAGATTCACTTGGTCGAGGTGGTTGGAATAGATGTGCGCATCACCCAGCGTATGCACGAAATCACCGACTTCGAGTTGACAAACATGAGCAATCATATGGGTCAGCAAAGCATAAGAGGCAATATTGAACGGAACACCTAAAAAGACATCGGCAGACCGCTGATAGAGTTGGCAGGACAATTTGCCGTTCGCGACATAAAATTGAAACAAGAGGTGGCATGGCGGCAGTGCCATCTCTTCCAATTGACCCGGGTTCCAGGCACTGACAATCAAGCGGCGTGAATCCGGATTCGTCTTGATTTGCTCGATGACATCTGCGAGCTGATCAACCGTCGAACCGTCGGGCTTAGGAAACGAACGCCACTGGGCACCGTAGACCGGTCCAAGATTACCATCTTCGTCGGCCCACTCGTTCCAAATCCGGACGCCGTGCTCCTGTAGATATGAAATGTTGGTCTCTCCAGAGATGAACCAGATCAACTCGTGGATGATCGACTTCATATGTAATTTTTTCGTCGTCACCATTGGAAAGCCATCCTGTAACGGGAACCGCATCTGATGTCCAAAAATACTGGTTGTCCCGGTTCCCGTCCGGTCTTCTTTTTTGACACCGTTCGTTAAGATTTCGTGACAAAGCTGATGATACTGTTTCATGAAAACAATCCCCCTATAAAAGCTATCCTCCTATTGTAGCTGAATCGAGTAAGACGAATCAACCGTTGTTGGTGACAGTTGAAAGGTGGCGACGGAACAAATAACTGAATAAGCCAAACAACGGCAAGATGTCTCGCCAACCAAGTCGATTTTTTTGTCGGGTGCGTATTCGATGCAACATGAATAACTGTAAAATATAAAACATGACCAAATCGACTGTCATCGTCCGAATGAACTGATTCGTCATGAAATAGACTTGGAAAATCGACCAATCTGAACGTGCTAAAGCCAACCAAATGATGACGACAGACAAAACGGTGAGTACGGCAACGGCATAAGGGATAAATTTACGTCGTCGAAACGGCAAAAATGTTTGCCGTGGAATTGCAAGTGCCAGATATGGCATGAGGATAAAGGATCCTAATGCAAATGCGCCAAAGCTTGCCAACATCGGTGAAGGTTTCAAAAAACGTTTCTCGTCCAAAAACAGCATAAAAAAGGCTGCCGGGTAAATGCCAAGTAGTGTGAACAAACTGAGTGCCGATGTATCAAACTGACTTTGATCAAAACGTAAAAAGGAAAGGAGAAAACCGTCAGGAAAGACTCGGTTATTTCCAAATAACAAAATAAAAATAATGGCAACAGCCCAAACCAAAAACAATAAATAGCGGCGATACATGGGGTACGCCTCCTCTCTTACATCATTTTTCCTCAATCGGAAAAATTCAAACGTTAAACTATAGATCCAGTATACCGGAATCCTTGTAAGGAATAAGGAAATCTTCTTGTCCTGACTACAATATTCGTGATACGATGTCGATGAAATAAATGGAAGCGCTTTTATCGAAAAGTGCAATCGTTTGCATAAATTGTTCACAAAGGGAGTCGATCAATCATATGGAACGTAAATGGTGGCATGACAGTGTAGTATATCAAATTTATCCGCGCAGTTTTAAGGATTCCAACGGAGACGGAATCGGAGATCTTGTAGGTATCATTGAAAAATTGGATTACTTAAAAGAACTTGGAATTGATGTCATTTGGCTGAGTCCCGTCTATGACTCACCAAACGATGACAACGGATATGACATTCGGGATTATGAAGCGATCATGGACGAATTTGGAACGATGGCAGACTTTGATCGTCTGCTTGACCAGGCGCATGAGCGGGACATCAAAATTGTGATGGACCTCGTTGTCAATCATTCTTCAGACGAGCATGCCTGGTTTGCAGAGTCACGAAAAAGTAAAGACAATCCGTACCGTGACTACTACATTTGGAGAAGTGCCAATGAAGAGGGTACGTTGCCTAACAACTGGGGATCCATTTTTTCTGGACCGGCGTGGGAACTGGATGAAACGACAAACGAATATTTCTTACATTTGTTTTCCAAAAAGCAACCGGACCTTAATTGGGAAAATGAGAAACTACGCCAAGAAGTCTATCAGATGATCACACGTTGGTTGGATCGTGGCATTGACGGTTTCCGGATGGACGTCATTAACTTAATTTCGAAGACACCCGGTCTTCCGGACGCAACAATTCCTCCGGGGGCTTTATATGGGGATGGTGGACAGCATTATGTTAACGGACCAAGAATTCATGAATTTTTAAAAGAGATGAATGATGCGTCGTTTGGTCAGTATGATGTCTTAACGGTTGGAGAAATGCCGGGGGCGACAACAGAAGATGCCATTCTGTATACGGACCCAAACCGAAAAGAAGTAAACATGGTCTTTACCTTTGAACATATGGATTTGGACTCCGGTCCCGGTGGAAAATGGGACGTTCAGCCCTTTGATCTTCAAAAATTAAAAGAAAACTTCACCAAATGGCAAGTCGCCTTACATGAAAAAGGTTGGAACTCGCTGTACTGGAATAATCATGATCAGCCACGAGTCGTCAGTCGGTTTGGAAACGACACGACGTATCGCGTTGAATCCGCTAAAATGTTAGCGACACTGCTCCACTTGTTAAAAGGGACACCGTATATTTATCAAGGGGAAGAAATCGGAATGACAAACGTGGCCTTTGAATCGATTGAGGAATATGAAGATATCGAAATACGGAATATGTGGAAAGAGCGGACAGAACAAGGGGCTTCTCCGGAAGAATTGTTACGTGCCATCCATGTAAAGGGTCGTGATAATGCGAGAACGCCAATTCAATGGGACGCGACTGAGCATGGTGGTTTTACGACAGGAACACCTTGGTTGAAGGTCAATCCGAATTATCCGTCGATTAACGTCGAACAAGCATTGGCGGATTCTGATTCCATCTTCTATTATTACAAACAGTTAATCGCGTTACGCCGCCAGCATGATTTAATCGTGTACGGGGAATATGCCTTGATTTTGGAAGATGAACCACACGTCTATGCGTACACGAGAACCTACGAAAATGAAACGTGGTATGTCTATTGTTCTTTTGCAGAAGAAGAGCAGACACTGTCAGTTTCACATAAAACATCAGATCAAGTCATTGGAAATTATGCTGAACCGCCAGTGGTTGTCAACGGACAGATGCAACTCCGACCTTATGAGGCGGTTGTCTATCGGACGACAATTCAGTAACCATATAGCGGGACGATTTTAGAGGCGACAAATAAAGTAGACGTCCTCATATATCAAAAAAGACAGAAGGAACAGATTGAACATCTGCACCTTCCGTCTTTTTTGTATACATGGATTCCAATTCATTCATAAAGCATCTTTGACGATTTGTTTGATACCCCCGATGATGTATTGTTGCTCTTCTTTTGTGGTTTCGAGTCGTATCCCATATAAGCGACCGTCCGGAATTGCTTTTTCGTATAAAATCCGTCCTGCTAGCTTCAAGGGCTCTGTCCCGCGTAACAGGGAAAATTCAACTACGATTGTGGTAGACCGATCAGTAGGTAATTTGAGCGGCGTGATGATCGCAATTCCACTGGGGGAAATATTATGGATTTTCATCAATCCTGACGGCGTTCGCTGCCCTTCTTTCATCAAATGAAATTCACCGGTTATCGGCTCTACAAATTGATATCGAAAAGACTCATGACGTTTTATTTTCAAGAAACCACCTCCTAATTTCCATTATCCGTTAAAAAGTGAAAATCTTCTAGTCAGATGTGAAAAATAAGAGCAAGACGTACGGTTTAAGCTGCAGCATCTTCTGACGAAGCGGTCGGATGGATGCGTTTAGCTATATACATGAACGGTGTCGCAACCCAGGCGATGACGAATTTCGCAAGATACGTCGTCACGAAAATTTGCCACCAAATATCAAATGGCAAGCTATGGAAAGCAATCGCGCAAAATGTTAACGTATCCACCAGCTGGCTTAGTACCGTTGAACCGGTCGTACGTAGCCACAGTTTCTTTTCCCCGGTTTTTTGACGGATTTTGGAATAGATGAACACATCAAATAGTTGGGAGACGAGGTAGGCAGACAGACTTCCGAACGCAATCCAAGGAAGTAATCCAAATAACAGATGTAACGAACTCGACATGTCTTTAGCGAGTGCATCGTTAAGCGGCGTATACAATAAACTGAATTGCATCAACAACGTTGTCACAATCAAGGAGAAGAATCCCATATATACTCCTTGACGGGCAACTTTCTTTCCGTATTTTTCATTTAAGATGTCGGTCGCTAAATAACAACTACCGTAAACAACGTTTCCTAATGTAAAAACATAAGAATAAAGTTCAATTTGTTGCGTCACTTGGATATTGGCGAGGATCGTTGCGATGGCAATCCACATCATCAGACCTGTTTTTCCAAAGAGACGATAACTGAGCAATAATAATCCCATCGTAATTAAGATGGAAGGAAACCATAACCATTCATTCATTGTCATACTCCTTTCTGAATCATACAAAGAAAAATTTTACGCTTTATTTTAATCGATGTCAAAAAAAAGCCGACGCTATGTGGCGTCGACTTTTCATTAAGAGCGCTGAAGCGAATACCGTTTGCGGCGTCCCTTACTAAAATAATGCGGATGTTCTGTAAATCCGTTTGTCTTAAGAAGTCGACAAGCAATCTCTTGGTGGGGCGATGTAGGCAAGACGCGGGCACGGACTTCATACGTCTTGAGGACATCAGATTGTTGTAAAGCAAGCCGGACAGCCTTTGTTCCAAATCCCTGTCTGCTGAACGGATCAAAAATCATCAAGTCCAGTTGAAAGTAATGCCCCATCTTTAACAATAAAATCCGACCGACCAGCTGATTGTCGACAAGAATGTCAAAGTAAAAGTCTTCTGAATAACTGTGTTCCACTGAATCAAAAGCCCGTTCCGTTCCAAGCTCGTGATCGTAACCTTGAATTTCTTGACGGGATAGCCCATAAGCCTGTTCGCCATATTTTAAAAAGTGTTCGAATTCAGTCTGGTCCACGTGACGCAACGTTCGACGTTTTAAATCCATGACAGTGTCCTCCTCTGATCGCAATTCAATCTGCTCATTCATTATAGCGAGTTCTAGAAAGAAATTGCAAAAGATAGCCGGAATGGTTATATATGGAAAAAAGAACGAGGGTACATTAGAAAAAGCAAATTGTAAACGGATTGTGATTGTTTCATTTCCCGATGAATATGGTAAAGTAATGATGTAGACATATATAGGTTGGAAGGAGTTGGGAAATGTGTTCACAGAACGGGATGGAATCAAATTACGCTTGGAACAAATCGAGCGACTGTACTCGGATTTGAACCGTGAAGCAAAACAACTGACGGAACGATTACGTCAACTGGATGAACAGGGTGACGAAGTACGTCATGATCTTGCCTTGAACAAAGAAGATCGCGATCATCTGAAATCAAGTATTGACGAGACGTTACAGGCGTTGTTACAACGTACGACGGTCGATGCGAAAGTCGAACAAGAAAAACAAGAAGACTTGATTTCGAAAAAAGCACTCATCGAAGACATCGAAGGGTTATTGAAGAAAAAGAAATAAGCTGGCGCTGGCTGGCTTATTTTTTTCTGGGAGTGAATCGGTTTGGCTAAAGAAAAAGTGATAGTAACAACTTGTTTAAGACCTACGGAAAGTGTTCGGATGAAACTAAAGCAGCTGGTCGAATCAGCACAAGAATTGGATTATCAAATCGTTGACCGAAAAAAAAATAGTCTTTCCACGCTGCAGGAGCGATATCAACGATCTCTGCTCGTCGTCGATAAAAATCGTTTGGAATACTATCCGCTTCATTCGGACAGTTCATTTTTCTTTCATCCCTCGAGCGCCGTGTTCCGGATCAAACAGTTTGATGCCGACGGACACGATCCGTTGATTGCCATCGCCCAATTAAATGAAGGAATGACCGTTCTCGATTGTACGCTTGGTCTCGGTGCAGATGCGATCGTGATGAGTCACGGCGTCGGGTCAACGGGTCACGTCATCGGTCTAGAGAGCAATCCGGCGACAGCCTTAATTGTACGGGAAGGCTTGAAACAGTGGATGGAAGGATACGAACCCATTGTTTCGGCTATGCGAAACATTACGGTACAAAAAGCAGATCATCTGACGTATTTGCGACAATGCGAAGACAATGCCTTCGATGTCCTCTACTTCGATCCTATGTTTGAAAAAACAGTGTCTGAATCGATCCATCTGGATGGATTGCGCCAGTTGGCAAATTATCAGCCTTTGACGGAAGAGGTACTCGATGAAGCCAAACGGGTTGCACGAAAAAGAATTGTTTTAAAGGCTCATTTTGAAAGTGAATTATTTGAACAGTTTGGTTTTAAACGGACGATCCGCAAGTCTTCTAAGCTGCATTATGGTGTCATGGAAGTATAAAGAATCAAAAACCCCCTCTTCGCTGATTGGCGGAGAGGGGGTTTGCAATATCTGTCATTCGACGGCTTCTTTCAATTCTTCCTCCATATCGTCAAACGTATCTTGAACCGATTCAACCGGTTGTTTCGTCAAGAGACTGACGACGACAGTGAAGAGTAAGCTAGTGAAGAATCCAGGTACCATTTCATATAATGTCGTACTGAGTCCAAGTTGAACCCATAAAATAACGGTGATTGCTCCAGATAACATACCGGCAAGCGCACCTTGTTTCGTCATTCGTTTCCAATAAAGTGAAAGCAGGATGATTGGACCAAAGGCAGAACCAAAACCAGCCCAGGCATAACCGACAAGCGATAAAATAGTCGCTGACGGATTCCATGCTAAGACGGAACCGATCACGGCGATGACCAAGACAGCAATCCGTCCAGTCAAGACCAACTGTTTATCCGTCGCTTTTTTGTTGAAAAACGTTTTATAAAAATCTTCTGTCAAAGCACTTGAAGTGACAAGCAGTTGTGACGAAATCGTCGACATGATTGCGGCTAAAATGGCAGCCATCAAAAATCCTGTAATATACGGATGGAATAAGACGTCAGAGAACCGGATAAAGACGGTTTCTGGGTCGCCAAGACCGTTTCCTTGTCCTTCGAAGTAAGCAATTCCGACAAGTCCTGTCATCATGGCACCGAGAATCGAGATGAACATCCAACCAATTCCGATGCGACGTGCACTTTTCAAATCTTTGACCGAGCGAATCGCCATAAAGCGGACGATGATGTGGGGTTGTCCGAAATAGCCGAGTCCCCAAGCCAGGAATCCAATGATTCCAAGTAAAGTCGTACCTTTAAATGGATCAAATAAAGTGGGATCTAATTTTTCAGCATAGGTATAGGCGCCGTCAATTCCACCGACATCTGTCAAAGCAACAACAGGTACAAGAACAAGGGCGATGAACATGATACAACCCTGGACGAAGTCGGTCCAACTGACTGCGAGAAAACCGCCAAACAACGTGTAGGCGACGACGACCGCAATCGTCAAGAGCATACCATAGTGATAATCAAAGCCAAAGGAACTCTCGAATAACTTACCGCCTGACACGATACCAGCTGACGTGTAGAACGTGAAGAAGACGATAATGACGACTGCTGAGACGGTCCGTAAAATACGTGAATTATCTTTAAAACGATTTTCGAGAAAGTCAGGAATCGTGATTGAATCATTGGCCATCTCTGTATAGAGACGAAAACGTGGTGCAAGAATCAAGTAATTGACGTAACATCCGACAAGTAGTCCTAAAGCGAGCCATAAAGCCGACACGCCGGTCGCATACATCGCACCCGGTAATCCCATGAGCATCCAACCGCTCATGTCAGACGCTCCGGCCGATAACGCCGTTACTCCAGGTCCTAAGTCACGGCCACCTAACATGTAATCTTCTGTGTTTGTCGTTCGCTTGTACGCAATGTAGCCGATGGCAAGCATCATAACTAGATACAAGCTGATTGAAATCCATTCTTGCGTCATAACAATAAATCCTCCAATATAAACTTTTTTTGCGCTGTTCATCTATCTGTTAAAATAAGCACAATCGATTTGTTCCCCACCTTACAGGGTCTAAAACAACAAAGCAAGTCTTCACAATCTCGAAAAAAGCGGCTTCAGCCCTCATCTATCAAGGGATAGGGACGCTTTCCGTCCCTCATAAAGTTCTAATTTTCAAATGAATCTAAATGTTCGCAACGTTGGGACGAATAACCTGTTCTGCCCCAATGGATTGCGCGTTTTTTGGCGTTTTTTCAAAAAGACGAATGCACGAAATCTGCACATTCCATGCGGGTTTAGACGCTTTTTTCGTTGTACATGTCGTCGAGTAAAATCCGTGCTCGGTCCTGCATCTCGTCCGTCACATGGAGATACGTCTGCACAGTCGTCGATAAATCAGCGTGACCGAGTAACGATTGGATGCCGGGAAGTGGAAGTCCTTGTTGGATGAGCAACGTCGCATAGGTGTGTCGGAGGGTGTGCAACGTGATCGGCGGAAGGTCAGCTGCCCGGATCAACAGACGGAAATCGTTCATTGCGCGATTGGAATACAGATACTCGCCACTTGGTCCCGTGATGACGAGGTCCTGCACATTATCCGCGCCGTTCTCATGGAGCCACGATCGCTGTTCGAAACGCCACCGTTCGAGCAGTTTGCGTAATTGTTTCCCCATCGGGATGACGCGTGTGTTGCCGGACTTGAGGGACGTCCATCGCTTGACGCCGGACTGGGTCGGCATGACCGCTTGACGTTCGACATGGATTCGGCCATTTTTGAAGTCGACGTGTTCCCACCCGAGAGAGCGGGCTTCATTGCTCCGAAGTCCCGTGTGGGCGAGTAACAGGAACAACTTGGCTCTCGGCTCGAACCAGTATAGTTCCTCAAACAACTTGATCTGCTCGATCGTCCATAACTTCCGGTTGGTCTTGCGGGTGTTCTTTTGCATCTTGATCCGGATGTCCTTGTCGAACAGGTACCCGGATTCGTAGCTGTAGACGAGTAGGGCGTTGATGCTCGCTCCGATCGAGTTCCGACTGGCTGGCTTGAGGTTCCGTTCCCGGGCGTGGCGGTCGAGCCAAGCGTTGATCTCACGCCGGTTGAGCGAACTGATCTTGCGTCCTTTGAACGCTTGGGCGAACGTCGCAAGGGCATAGCGGCGTCCATATAAGGTCGACTCCTTGAGGATGCCGGCCTTCACTTCAGTATATTCGGTGATGAGGTCTTCGACGTTTTTACCCGTCTTCTTGCCGAGCGTCCCGTCCTCGTTCTTGCGGATCAACTCCGTCGCCCAGCGCTTCAGTTCCCGTTGCGTGTCCGCCGTCTTGCTTGGTTGATGCCGGTTGCCGTCCCGGTCGGTCAGGGACAGGCGAGTCCAATACTTGCCGTTGTCGAGTTTCTTGATGGTGTAGTGCATGATGTTCCTCCTTTTGCGTACATACGTTCTAATTTCGTCTGTAAGAAAAGGCACCTGAGTGCCTTCAGTTTAGCTTGATTAAGGTTTGTTCGCCAGCCTCGGTTCCGACGCCACCTGTAACGAGGATGTCATAGTCCTTTAAATTTTCCGGGACCTCGAAGGCGATGAACGATTGGACATCCAGTCCGGGATTGATTTTGTCATAAAACAAGGATTCGCCGTTGTTCGCGTAACGGGACAGCGTGTTGTCCGGGTCATACGTCGTGCCGCCGACCGTCAACTGGAACATGGAATCATCGATCGTGCGGGACTCTTTATCGTTGTTGAGCACCGTCACGTCGACCAGTATGACTTTCCCTTGTGTCTCGACGCCTTCGATGTAGGGGCGTTCCTCGCTGCCATTCACTGTGATCGACAGATTGTTGAGTTTGACTGCATCTCCGACGTTCGCGATCTTCGTGCCGTCATCCTTTGCTTCTTTTGCCCCGACCTGTTCCGTTTGGACGTCTGTCACCTCTTCGTCTTCACTGAGGACACCTAACGTTCCGCCGATGACCAACACGCCTAAAATCGCGAATAGCGTGCCTTTCCATCCCATCCCCGAACGACGATTCATCCTACTTCGTCCATTCATACCGTTCCCTCCTTTATTCCTGTACATGACATTTATGTGATACATATCCATACTCATTCTATACTAGTTAAGTTCCCGTTGGGGCGCCATTTTATGCGAATAAGGGAAAAGTATTCGACAAGGTCGGACTTATTTTGTCGAACGAATTTAGACATACGTTTGAAAATATTGTAATAGGTCTATTGTATTATTCTGCAATTTTATTTAATATGAGTAAAGGAACATAAGAATACCTGTTCGTGTATTTTGCGAACAATGAAGGGGATTGTGTCAATGGGGCTGGTAGCTATTCAAAAAAGTAATGGGAATGAAGAAAGCGTCCTGGATAAATTATTGACTCGTGATAAACCCGTCGCAATTTGTTTTACGGACAGCAAAGGAAATATCATCGCTTTTCAACTAGATGCTGAGGCGCTTGATAACAACGAGATACCGACAAGAAAAACATTGTTTAAGTAAAGACCATAAAAAAAGGACACCATCACTGGTTGTCCTTATTTTTTAATTCATTTTCATGTGCTTGAATAACGAGTTTCGTGTAATCAATGATCCGATCAAAGTCTTTTTTGCTGAGGGAAGCGATCTCTTCTTTCGATAATCCTAAAATGCGTAATATCTTATTGTCTACCATTTGTTCCATTTTATACTCATCTAACGTCGTTCTTCTGTCTTCCGTTCGACCATACATGTAATCTAACGTCGTTTCGAATAAGTCAGCTAATTCTAATACTTTTTCATGTTTCGGCATGGAAGCATTTCTTTCCCATGAGTTGTATGTTGTCGGTTTCACTTGCAACCTCTTCGCGATCGCCACTTGAGTCATGCCCGACTCCTGTCGTAACACTCGAATCCGATCTCCCATTGTCTCCATTAACTCCATCTCACTCCTATACGTTGTTTCCATATTAGAACCCACTCCCTCTATAAACACTATCCTAAAGGTGCGAGCCAATCACTGCACCTTTATTCTACATAAAAAATGGATATTTTACGAATCCAAAAAGAAAATACGAAAATAATGAATAAAACCTTTGACATACGAAAAAAATGGATATATAGTTAGGGTACAGAAACAAGCAAGGAGGTGAAAGGCATGACAGTAGTAGGGCGTGATCGTATGAAGAAACGCCGCGAGGAGATGGGTATCACACAGGTCCATATCGCACGCAAACTTGGTTACAAAACTTCGGCGACAATCAGTTTGATGGAGTCGGGTGTACAGAACATTTACGTTGGACAGGCCCTCGCAATCGCTCGAATTCTTCATACGACGGTTGAGGAACTTTTTTTTGAAGAAGAGGTACGAAATTAATGGATAAGTTCATTTATATCGTATAGAAAGGGGCGTCACAATGCAACAAGTTGTCATGTTGTCCTTTACCCCGGAACAGCTCACGACACTCATCGACGAACGAATTGCCGAAGCACTGGCAACCCAGTCGCCGAAAGTCTGGATGAGCGAGAAGGAAGCAAAGGAATACACGGGATTCTCCCAGTTCGTTCTATATAACGCACGGATGGACGGCGAACTCAAAGCGTCCAAGTGCAACCGCAGTATCCGCTATCACCGCGACGATCTCGATGCGTGGTTGATCAGCAAACAAAAATAGGTGGTGCCCCGAAACAGGGTGGCATCGAAGGAGGGAACGGCATGATCGATATTAACAATCATCACAACCAACTGATCGTTGCAGCATTAGCTGGAATGGTTGAGGACGAAGGGTTGACTCCAAGAGAAGCATTCATCCGCTTGGACGAAATCAAAAAAGACACGTACTCGGCTTTGATGGAAATTCACTCAGAAACAAAGGAGGCAAAACGATGAATCAACTCACGAAGGTATTCGAAGGAAATCAGATCCGTATCGCCGGCACAGAAAAAGCACCTTTCTTCATGGTGAAAGATGTGTGCGACGCATTGGGCTTAACAAACCCATCAAAAGTATCAGGTCGTATCCGCGATAAATATAAGGCTAACTTTTCGTTAGGGTTATCCGGAAGCAATCCAGTGTTCGTTTCGGAAGCTGGACTGTACCAAATCATCATGCGAGCGGATCAGAACGAAGTAACGGAGCGTTTCCAAGATTGGGTGTATGAAGACGTCCTCCCGTCGATTCGACAAACAGGCGGCTACCAACTCCCGCAGGAAATGCCATTCGCTGAATTGTTCCGCGCCACCGCCACATTGCTTGAACAGCAGCAGACGCAAGAAGTCGCCGTCGCTGAACTTTCGCAAGACGTCAGCTACTTGAAAAACTCAATGCGAATCAACACATCGGAAGAATATCAAATCCGGAAGTCAGTCGGCACGCAAGTCATCAAAGCACTCGGCGGCCGTGAATCAAACGCTTACCAGGACAAATCGATCCGGTCGAAAGCCTACGCTCAATTCTGGAGCGAGTTCAAGCGGCATTTCAAGATGGCCCGGTATGGAGATTTGGCGAAACGGAAACTCGACGACGCACTGGAGTTCATCACGGAATGGGCGCCGGACACGGAATTACGCCTGATGATCAAACATTCGAACCAACAACTCACGATAGAGGAGGTCACACGATGAAAGCAGGATTCGTTATCAAACAAACATTCGATGTATACAGCGACCAAGGGCATTATGTGGAAATCGGATTCCCGGACGTTGGGACGGAAGTCGAACTTGAAGAACATGTCAGCTTATCCATCGGCACAGAAATGGCACTCTTCACAGTGGAAGACCTCGAGTCACTCCGGGACGTTCTCGACGCTACGATCACGCTCAAGAAAAACATGCTCATCTAAGGAGGCATTCACATGGAAAGCACGTTTTGGTTCTTCCTCAGCATCTTCCAGTTCATCCTGTTCGTCATCTTCGCTGCCACTTGCTACATCGAACGCAACTACGGTGACTCATGGTTCTGAAACTCGGACTCGTCATCTTCATCATCGTCCTGCTGCTCAATCTCGACGAACTGGAACGGATTTACGGCAAATAAAAAAACACCCATACCGGAGGCAGGGTGCATTCATAGCTCGACACTATGAGTATACCACGCTCCGCACAAGGAGGAAACGATATGGTCACGACACACAAGATTGACCGCACACTCCCTGCGATCGTCCAGACGAAGCCTGAAATCATGGCACTGGTCGGCAAGGGTCCGGTCAAGATCGATGCGATCCACTCGGCGCTCACAGCGTCTTATCAACATCTCGCCAATGCGGCTTACCAACTCGACGCGAATCATCCGGTGCATGCCTTCCTCAAGCAGGTGCACAACGAGCTGTACGCAATCGAAACGGCCCTCGATGAGCAGAACAACCTGTTCCTCGGCGCAGAGGAATCGATTGACCCGAAGGTGGTGGCGTTATGAGTCTCCCGCAAATCGCTGAACGCTTATCAGAAGTCGCGGAGGCGCAACCGAAACTGATCGAACTCATTGAACAGCTTATCGATGCGCACAACCGATTCGGACTGAACGACAATCAGCTTGCTGAATTACAAGACTACACCAATGAAGCGATGGAGATTCTCCGGGATCTCGGACGCTAAGGAGGAAACGACGATGGATTTGAAACGATACGAAAAAGTAACTGGGCATGAAGCGCTCATCAAGTTACTCGATGGTGAACGGATATACAACCGCAAAGGAAACTATTGGACAAGAAAAGGCGAAGGAATCTTCGTGAATTATGAAGATGAAAATGGTGAGTACGAATCTACTATACCGGTAATTTGGTTCGTTGATAGCACTGTTGACTGGTACGTCAAAAAGCCGTTCGACGTCCGCGCTGAGATGTTGGCACGACCGAACGAATGGGTCGGGGTGTACAAAGATGAAAGCGAAATTTGGAACAAAGTGGGTTTCTGCACAACATATATGAATGTGAGAGAAACTAGTGACTTTGAACACGATTCTTTTGAAAAAACGTTTATTTGCTTAATAGATGATTTTAACAAGTGCATCCCGATCGAAGACGTCCCAAAGGAGGAACTATCATGACAACCCTATACCACCTATCCGATCAGAAGCAGGCCTTGCTCGACGCCCTCACGGGCTACGACCTCGAGGACATGGAAGGCGCGGACGTCATCGCGGACACCCTCGACGCACTCGACGAGGCGCTCGAAGTCAAAACGGAAAGCGTGCTCCACTTCCGGCAGAAGTTCTTGAACGATGCGGCAGCACTCAAGGCAGAGGAACAGCGCCTCGCGGCACGACGCAAAGTGTACGAGACGAAAGCGGAACGCCTGAAAACCTACGTCGATGAGTCCTTGCAGGCGCAGGGCATCCAGAAGCTCGAAACGCCACTCTACACGGTGTCCTACCGCGCCAGTACGAGCGTCGAGATCACGGACGCCGAAGCACTCCCGATCGGACTCCTGCGCACGAAGACGGTGCAAGAGCCGGACAAGACAGCCATCGGCAAGCTGCTCAAAGCAGGGGAAGCCATCGACGGCGCCCGGCTGGTGACGAAGACGAACCTACAAATCAAATAAGGAGGAACGGACATGAGTGAACAGAAGCCAATGAACCTACAGCAGAAGCTCATCGAAGTACGCAAAGCCGTACCTTATCTGCAAAAGGCAGCAAGTGGACCACAGTATCAATACGTCGGAAGTAGCCAAACGCTCTCATCCGTCATGGAGAAAATGAACGACCTTGGAATCTTGCTCAAACAGGAAATCATCTCACAACGTGTCACACAGTTCCACACGGCAAAAGGAGCGCTCCAGTTCATGACCGATGCAGATATGCGGTTCACCTGGATCAATGCAGACGACCCGACAGATCGCGAGGAAGCGTTATGGCAAGGACAAGGCGTTGACAACGGAGAGAAAGGCATCGGGAAGCTCGCTACCTACGCGGAAAAGTACTTCATCTTGAAGTCGTTCAACATCGCAACAGATAAGGATGATCCGGATTCATTCCAACAGAAGGTGGAAGCGAACAAACCAAAGGCGACAGAAGCAATGAAAGCAACAATCAGAACGCTTGTCACATCGTTATCCGGTAAGACGAATCAAACACCTTTGGAGATATTCAACGGCTACGGCATCACGGCTGATCTAACACCGGACGACGCAAAACGCATTACCGCAGAGCTACGCAAAGCTATCGAAACGCTAGAAAAAGAAGAAAACCCACGGCGCGGCGAGACAGCAGAAGAGGCGGCAATGAAAGACATTGAAATGGAGGCGAGTGGCAATGTCTAAAGGAGTCGGCATGAAGCTCATGGACGAATACGAGGAACTCGAAAGCTGTTCCCGCTGCCAACAGATGATTCCCTTCGGCGGTGACCGCGACGTGTTCGGTGAACTCGTCTGCAACGTCTGCCTCGAAGAAGAACGCGAGAACGCCCTGCAACACCAAGACTACGAAAAGAGCGTCCTTTAAGGGGCGCTCGGGAGGAGATACATCATGACACAAGAACAGCTCGAGACTTTACTGGTCAACGCTCCGAACGTCACTGGGGTCGCGTGGATCAATGAAAATAAATACGGATTCTCTCGCGAGTGTGAGTTTCACGTAAGAGGCATGCGTTACGCGATTCGATGGTTCACCAATATCTGCTATTTAATAATCGGTGAAGCGGAAGTTTTGTTCGAAGAACTCAAGGTGACGGGGACATGGCCGAACAGCTTCAAAACGAATCTTAATTTTTATCAAGATCGATACGACGGCGAACCAGGCATCGTCGCAATCATCCCGATTGAAGAATACCCAACACGAAAACAGGAGGCAACATCATGAATACATCAGCACTCACAGGCATCAACCAACGCGTCGAGGTCAAGACGACGAACGCAGGCAAGACTTGGGTCACTGGCACGATCCGTGTCCGCAACAAAATGAAGAACAACGACACTGGCAAGTACGATAGCAGCTTCTTCGATTACAAGGTCCTCGGTGCCCGCGCTGACACGTTCGCCAAGTATCACGGCACGGAAGGTGGTCCGCTCAACATCACCGGCGATCTCGTGCAAGAGAAGTGGGAATCGAACGGCGACAAACGCTCGAAGGTGGTCATCATGGTGCAAGACTTCGACCTCCCGCCATTCGACGACAGCAAGCCAGCGGCGAGCAACCAAAACAAACCGGCATCATCAAATAGCTTCGGTACAGACCCGTTCGCAGGTGGTGGCTCGATTGACCTCAGCGACTCGGATTTGCCTTTCTAAGGAGGGATTGAATGTTTCGACAAATACCAGGATATGAAGGTATCTACGAAATCGATGAAAATGCAGTTGTCCGAACGGTTGAAGGAAAGAAAACACATTCGACGAGATGTGGTATCCGCATTTGGAAACAACGTGTCTTAAAACAGAAGACCGATCGGGGCGGTTACAAACGAGTCACGCTTTATAAAGAAAAACGTAGTAAAACATGGCTCGTCCACCGGTTGATAGCCATCACCTTTTTAGAAAACCCTAACAGTTTTGAAATGGTTAATCATATCGATGGAAATCCTTCGAATAACTCAATAAGCAACTTAGAATGGTGCAACTCCAAGCACAATGTCAATCATGCATTTGATAACGGTTTGATGCCTTCGAGCAAACGAATAACCTTAAAAAATATCATTACTGGTGAAGAGTTTAGTTTCCGCTCACAAGCTTCTGCCTCTTATTTCTTAGGTAAGGGCCGCGGTTACATTGGCGACAACATCAAAAGAGGTATACGACTTGTCGATGATCACCTCATTGTTTCGAACGCTAAGGAGTGAACGGCACGTCAATAGTCAGAACCAAATACAAACCAACGATGGAAGAAATGCTCGGTACACGATAAGGAGATGGGATAAATGGCATATGAACAAGTGGAATTGGTAGTCGCCGGCGTCAGCGGAGAAATCTACATGGCACGCGTCCTCAATGATGGAATGATGAGCAACTCACGTCGAAAAGCAACAGATGACTGCCTACGAGCGACTACAGAATGGTTCATGCAGAACAAGAAAAAAATGCTTCAATTTGGGACTCACAATCCAGATATTAAAGCGACCCTTTTCTACACTAGTGACACTGAAAAGGCTAAACGTATCTTGGAAATACTGGAAGAAGAGTAAATCTATGACGAAAGGATGACACGCAATGAGCACATTCCGTATGGTTCACACCGACTTCTGGCGTGACCCGATCGTGGTGGAGGAGTTTACACCGGAAGACAAGCTGTTCTTCCTGTACCTCCTCACCAACCCGGCGACGACGCAGATCGGTATCTATCGCATCACTCGCAAACAAATGGCATACGAACTCGGATACAGCCCCGAGACGATCAACTCCTTGCTCCGACGGTTCATCGAACAGCACAAAATGATTGAGTACAACGAAGCCAATCGCGAGCTGCTGATCATCAAGTGGGGCAAGAACAGTTACAAAAAAGGTGGCAAGCCGGTCATCGATTTAGTCACGAAGGAATTGGCGGAAGTGAAGACAATTGAGTTCATCCCGAAAGCGGCCCGTTACATTCCGGTCGAGGGAGTCCGTCAAGCGTTCGAAAACTACTACAATCGGGTGAAACCGCACAGTGAAGCCAATCTTGACGAATCGTGCCACGAATCGTTAGACGAATCGTACCCCAAGAAGAAGAAGAAAGAAGAAGAAAAAGAAGTAGAAGAAGAACAAGAAATGGTATCGTCGTTGATCAAATTCATGGAACAAAACGGATACGGACTCGTGACACCTTACGTCATCGAAGAACTCCAGTACCTCGTCACCGATTACGAACCGGCATTGATCGAACAAGCCATCAAGATCGGCATCGAGAACAACGTCCGCAAACTCAACTACGTCAAGAAAGTACTCAGCAACTGGGAAACGGAAGGCATCACCTCCCTCGCTGCCTATCAAGCGAAAAAACAGGTGAAGCCGCAGGAAGCAAACAATTTCCTTTCCTTCGTGAACGGAGGGTAACCGATGACGTTTGAAGAAACGGCAATCTTGCTCAACTCGATCGTAACCTATTACCCGAACGCCCGCATCGAAAAAACGAAAGACACGGTCATCGCCTGGCATAAAGTCATGGACGACTGTGACGCACCGCAAGTGGAAGACAAGCTCCTCGCCTACGTCAAGGCGGGGAACCACTTCCCACCGACACCCGCAGACCTCTACATCAAGAAAGTGGCATGCCGACCCGAGCACGATCGGGAGAAGACGCTCGCTCACCTCAACATGATTCGCTACGAAAGCGAAACCGCAGACCGCTTGACGCCAGAACAGAAGGAGGAGGTTGACCGTGTCAAACGAGACATCGAACGTATCCTTTTTGAAAACCAACCAAACGTTTGAAGCAGAAGCAATGGTGATCGGGAGTATCTTGCAAGACGCGGATCTCCTCGCCACCTGTGTACTGGACGTATCGGACTTCCAAAATCCGAAGAATCAAATCATTTTCACGGCGCTCCGCAAGATGGAGGACGAGCAGGAACCGATTGAATTACCGTCGCTCGTCATGGCACTGGAAGACTCGCTCGACACGATCGGCTTCGATTACCTCGTCGATGCGATGGACGCCGTCATTACGACCGGCAACTTCAACTTTTACGTCGACAAGGTCCGGGAGTCCTCGAAGTCACGAGAGGCAAAGCGACTCGCGCTCGAATTTGCGGAAGAAAACCTCACAATCGATGAACTGCTGCACCAACTGACGGCACTCGAACTCGGCAAGCAAGTCGGGGAATCGCAAACGATGAAAGAAATCATGACCGACATGTTCCGCGATCTCAGCACCGAGAAGGACTTGATCACCGGGATTCGTTCCGGATTCAGTGAACTGGATTACATGCTCGACGGATTCAAGGGAGGCGAACTGATCGTCGTCGGGGCACGCCCTGCGATGGGGAAAACAGCGTTTGTCCTCAACCTCGGCAAGAACATCAGCATCGGTGGCATCGGAGTCTCACTATTCAACTACGAGATGGGCACGCTCCAAGTCGGCCGCCGGTTGTTCGCCTCCATCGCCAACATCAAGACAAAAAACCTCTCGAACGGATCTCGCATGAGTCCGGAACACTGGGAAACGTTCGCCGCACACGCCGGTTCAGCCGCCGACATGCCGATCAACATCCATAAAGCAACGGGGATGACGACACGCATGATCCGGCAAGCCATCATCCAAGACCGGAAACGCTTTGAACGGGATTACGGAACGAAAGAGCACATCGTCATGATCGATTACTTGCAACTGATTGCCAGCACGAACCCGACCGACAATCAAAACCAACGGGTGTCCGAAATTTCACGGGACCTCAAAGTCATGGCACAACAACTTGATGTGACCATCATCCTCCTGTCTCAGCTCTCACGAGGTGTAGAACAGCGGCAAGACAAGCGCCCGATGATGAGTGACCTACGGGATTCGGGAGCCGTGGAGCAGGACGCAGACGTCGTCATGATGCTGTACCGGGACGAGTACTACAATCCGGAGTCGACTGACCGGGACACGGTCGAGGTCATCGTCACCAAGCAACGCGAGGGTGCGACAGGAACGGTCAAACTCCTGTTCCAGAAAGAGTTCGGCAAGATGCTCTCGCACACAGAACCGGAGTACGTATGACGGTCAAGGAGCTGTATACGGAAGCCTTACTGGAACGAGGTCGAGCCAAACGTCAAAACGACATGATGCTCCTGCAACAAGCAGATGCCTTGATCGCTCTCATCGACGAGTTAAAAGCCCGGCAGTTTCTCACGTGGAACGACAATACGCAGAAGATACAGGATTTGCACGAACGGTTGAAACACGATCCAGCAGCTAATGAACGGACGAACGTCGCCCTCAGACAGCGCATCGAGCGGAACCGAGAACGATGGGGCGAACGGAAAAAGGAGGAGCACCGATGACGAGTGAGATCATCACCAAACAATTCAAGCGGGGCATGACGGTCGAACAGATCGCCTTGCTCCACGAGATTGAGGTCGAGCAGATAAATGAGATTGTGAAGGGCGTGGAAGTGGAGCGAACGGTCGAAAAACCGACGGGCGTCAAAGGACGAATCCCAATTGACCTCAAACGAGTCAAGAGATTGCTCGAAGACGGGTTGACCCTGCCGCAAATCGCAAAAGAACTCGATGTAAAGTACAGCACGCTGACGCTTCGTTTGAGAGGTGAAACTGAACTCAAAGAACTGGCAGCGAAAGTTCGTAAAGAAACGAGCCGAGTCCGGATGGAAGAAATGAAGGCCGCCAAGAAAGAAGTCGCCGTCACGACGGAAAGCGACGGATTCGCGGAGAACTACACGATCGCCCACATGACGAAGGAGGAAGCAGATATGACAGAAGTCATCGCAGAAGTGAAGCAGGAGACGGAAGAACGCAATGAACCGAATGACAAGTGGGTCCACTTCGTCGCCAATCAGATTGACAACGCGCGAGTCAAGACGAAGTTCGATGTCGTCCAAGAAGGCAAGAAGTTCATCAAGCGCACGGAAGTCCGGTTCGTGATCGAGGAAGTCCTATGATTCCATCGCCACGGGAACTGAAACGCCGTCGCCGCACGGCACTGATGCTTTACATGGACCATCGGCCAATCTCTTACATCGCACAACGCCTCGGGACGAGTGAACCTATCGTCGTCGAACTCTTGGCACAAGCCGGCGCGAAGAATATCCAGTACGAGGGAGCCGGCACGCCTGACCCATTACTGGAGGTACCCGCGATGCCAAAAAAGCTCAAGACGTACGAGGAGCTGCTGATCGAGAATTTGCAACTGCGCAACGAGAACTCGCGGCTACGGCGATGCGTCGAAAGCCCAGCCCTCGCTCGAAGCTGACGCCACCGATCGGCACACGGATCAGCAAACGGGCCAGAGGGGAGACGCGACGGGACAAGGTCATCGCCTCGTATAACGGTTCCGGCTGGAAGCTACTCGCAATCTACGAACAAGACTTACCCTACACGACGATGTACTCGCTCATATTCGAATACCAAGGAGGTTCGGGTCTATGAAGATGACAAAGGTCAAGCAGTTCAATCAGTTGATGGCATACCTCGATCAGTACGGCGGACGGATCGTACTCCAGCGGGGCGACCTGCAACTATCCCTCGCAAGCAAACTCGATGTCTACAACATGCGTAAAGGGACGCACCGGCAGTTGACGCATCGGGACGCGCTCAATTACTACCGGCTCGAAGGATGGACGCCGGTCATCAGCACACTGGAATGCCGGGAGACGCAGACGCGGCGCTACGTGGGGGCACCATGAAGCGGACGCACCTGCTGAGAGGCAAGACCTTATACAAAGCAGAACGGCGCAAGGACGGCACGATGGAGCGCATTTGGCAATACGGGGACTTCATCGCACACGAGTACGACGGATTAATCGAAACGGGGTGGCAAGAATGGCGCGTGCAGCACAGCAAGCAGGCAAGCAATTCGAAATGATGATCGAACAGGCAAATCAGGTGTACAAGCTGCAAGGCAAGGCGCTCGTGTTCAAGAGTGAGCCGAGTGTGAAGACAATCAGCAACGGTCGCGGGGGATTCAAGTCCCCGATCTACGCCCAGTCAAACGGACTCGATTACTTCGGGACACTCAAGGGTGGTCAGGGTGTGTTCTTCGAAGCGAAGCAGACGGCAGAAACGAGCTTTCCGCTCAAACAAATCAAGCCGCACCAAGTCGAGACGCTCCGGACGTACGATAACCTCGATACGTTAGCCTTCCTGCTCGTTCGATTCAGCAAGACGGGCAAAGTATTCCTACTGCCTCCGAAGCCTGTCATCGAAGCGTGGGACGGGTGGACGAAATACAGCAACCGGGCGAGCATTCCACTGGCAACGTTCGAAGCGCGCGGGACGGAAATCGCGGCGACGAACGGATGTGCGGTGGATTGGTTGGACGCGGTTAAACAGTAAATTTTAAGGGGTGAGAACATGGAAATTAAAAACTTTGAAAAGTTTAGAATCGGTGGCGATAAAGTGTTTGCGCAAGTGAGGGCTTTAGATCATTCGGAATACGCATTTATGATTCAAGCCAGTACCCAAATTTGTAAAAAAATACAGGTGAGGGAAAAAGAGGGTGTCATTGCAACGTTTTATTTCGAGATTGATGATATTAAAATTCCGGATTGGTGGGAAGATTCGAACTTGTTGTTTGAATCGATTAGACCGGAATAAAAGTTTGATTTTTATCCCATTATCCTGTCAATCAGCTAGATAACCAGAAAGGAGATTCCTATGCCACGCCCGGCACGCCGACCTGAGGAACAAGAATTTCGATACCTGATGCTAGAAGTCGGCTTGACACGCAAGCAGCTTGCTGTGCATTACCGCGTGTCCAACACGACGATCGATAAATGGGTCCACTTCTTTGAAATTAATTGCTACGGGCGCTGGAAACTCCGTCCGCCTGACGAGGAACTGGAAATCTTGTACGACAGATTCCACGACGAACCGGATAACCGGGACCGTATGAAGCGAAAACGTCAACTGGCTGCCGAACGTGGTGTCAGTGAGCATACGGTCACCGATTGGTTCAAACGCGTCGAAGAAGCACGCTGGAAGAAACAACTATCCCACACATAGAAGGAGTTTTGAATCCATGACCTACCAAGAACCGCAACCGCTCATCGTATCGTTCGCCACCATCCAAGACATCTGTGCCAAGCAAGTGCTACTCGACCGTAGCATCTGTGAGCCTCGCGGCATCACGCCGCACGAGTTCAAGTACGAGTTGCATACGAAACGCGAAGTCTCCCTCCTCGTCGAAGCCGGCGAGATGATCAACGAGACGAAGACGTTTAAATATTGGAGCAACAAGCGCATGGATCCGGAGAAGGTACTCGAGGAAGCAATTGACTGGCTGCACTTTTATTGCTCGCTACTGATGACCGACTACAAGCCGACGCAACACCAACACCAGTACGACCTCGCCGTCTTCGATCGGCAGACGTTTTACCGCAGCGGGGAGACACTCGATCGATTGTATCTCGAACTGTTTAAGTCTGACCGTGGGCACCGAACATTGGCGGCGTGGTCCTTGATTCTCGAACATCTTGGCTACACAGAAGAGGACATCGTCCGCATGTATGAGCTGAAAAATCACGAAAATTATAAGCGAATCTTGGAGGCATACTGATGCAGGAGCGGCTATTCGAGACACGATTGACCAAGTATCAACGCCGGGCGGCGGCGAAATGCCTGAAGGAATACTTCACCCTTCCGTCGATCATCGCAAGCAAAACGGCGATGGCGGAAGCAGCTGCGACCAAGATGACGCCGGGGTACGTGCCGAGCGAAGTCCAGACGCACCAAGCGCCAAGTAGCAAGGTCGAACGGTACACGATGGTCATGGACGAGGTCAAGTATTTGGAAACGCGGTACGACATCCTGTGCCGGATCCACGACGAAATGATTGACGACCGGCTCCGGGAGTTTTGGGAACTGGCATACGACCCACGCTTTTACCGGACGCACCAAGTCATCAAAGAGATGATGGCGATCGGCAGCAACGAACAATTTTACGGCATCAAGAACAAACTGCTCGGCATCGTGCATGAGCATTTCGGAGACGGGTACTGAGGGGCATTCGCCTCTCGGCGCTTGTCGGGATAAAAAGTAAATTTTAAGGGGTTGTGAAATATGGATGACGATTTAAAGAAGCTGATAAATAAATATAAAGGAGAATTGGCAGACACTAAGGGCTTCAATCCATGCACAAATTGTTGCGACTTAGCTTCTGCGCAAGAAAAGGAATACTGGTTAGAAAAGTTTATTGAAGACTTAGAGCTAATTGCCCAATAAAAGTTTGATTTTAGGAGGACGATCAACATGAAACAAGTATATATAGCGCGGTGTGATGCATCGAACAAAGGGAGTGAAGTAATCATGTCTAATGTGATCGTTTCTCCTAATCAACGTTTAGTTTTTCAGAGCACGAATAAGGCGTCTTATACCAATGTTGCAAGAGCAGAGTTACAAGCACTTCACAGCCTTTTAAGCCACGCAAGACGTCAGAATATCGAGCGGTTACAAGCAGTATCAGATTGTAAAACGGTTGTTGAAGTTGTCTTGTCTCCAAAGAGAAAGTTCAAAGGATCTGACGCTAAGAAGATGAACGGTCTACTTCAAAAAATCCGCGAACTCATTTTATGGTTTAAAGAAATCAAGATAATGTTTAAAAAACGCCAGCACAACGTTTACGCTGATTCGCTTTGTCATTTGAGTTGGGCGGGGATTAAGTTTTCTAAAGCAGGTGGAGAAGTCAATTTAGATAAACCAATAAAACCTTGATTTCGATGGGAGGAAGAACGATGAATAAACCTTTGTGGATGGTCTACGACAGTGAAGAGGGTCTGATCGGCATTTACGAGGATCTTGATGTCGCAACAAAAGAATACGAAAAGTGCAAAGTAGATCAAGAATTTACGGTGGCGGATGGAGTAGGGTTCGAAGGACACGAACGTGTCATCTTGGCAGAAATCAAACGAGATTATCGCGTGGTGGACACGAGAGAGCCTATCGTCGAGATGAATGACGATGGCGAGGAACACGAACCGGGCGGAACCTACGCGACTTTTGAAGAATTTGTGGCAATGACCGAGGAGGTAGAACATGGCTAAGATCGTACAGCTTGGTAAGGTCGACACGGTGCATCATCTGTTGCACCATCTACTGGACATGGCAAACGAGGGGGAGTTGGACAATCTCACCGTCGCGTTTAATCACGCCAGTGGAGACGTACACACGGCTTGGCATAACTTGGACTACGGTCAACGGCAGACGCTTGTCGCGCACCAACAGATGGACGTCGTCAAAACGATGATCGAAGAAAACTATTAATCAAGGATTTAACAGATGAACGGGGAGGCAACTCCCCACTGGAGGATACGATGCAGGATGGACGGTACGCCGCGACCTATACGCGGGATCAGGAACGGATTTTCGGTAAGTTGGACGTCGAGGGCGACGCGTTTTACTTCACCTCATGGGAGAAGCACTGGAAGCACAGCGAATACCCGCAACGGGGGCACGTCATCAGTCGTTCACGCGTCTGGGTGATGGCGAAGGATGTCGAGGTACACGGCGAGTGGGACGACGCACAGCAGGCACGTTTTGAAGCAATCCGGCGGAACATGGAACGGGAGATTGCGCAGGGGGATTTTCAGGAGAAGCTATTTTAGGAGGGGAAGACAGATGAAAAACCATATTATTTTCTTCAGTGGCGGCAAGTCTTCTTTCTCTGTCGCTGATTGGGTCAAGACGAATTACCCAGACGACAACATCTTGCTCTATTTCACGGACACGATGTGGGAAAACGATGATTTGTATCGGTTCATCTATCAGGCAGCGGATCGGATGGAACTCCCGATGTTGACACATGCCAACGGACTCAACCCGATTGAACTGATGTTTGAGAAGAAACTCGTGTATAACAGCCGCATCGGGGACTGTTCGAAACTACTCAAGATGAAAGTATCACGAGATTTTTTGAAGAAGGGCATTGAACCATCTATCGTCAAATGGCGGAACAAAGATCGTTTGAAGCAAGAGGACTTTATCACGGGCGCGACACTTTACTTTGGCATCGGATGGGATGAGGAACACCGGGCAGGACCCATCCAGAAGAACTGGCAACCATTTGACGTCGTGTTCCCGATGATTGATGAGATGATCGACAACGCGGCGACGCTCAAGAAATACGACCTGAGACAGCCTGTTTTGTACGACCTTGGGTTTACCCATAACAACTGCAACGGACGCTGTGTGAAGGCAGGGCAGGGGCACCACCGCAATCTGAAAGAAAAGATGCCGGACGAGTTCAAGAAACTGATGGAGCAGGAACATCACCTCAAGGTTTGTGTCGATGCATATCGTTACATCAAACGGATCCCGGAGGATGAACTGGACGCAGATGCACGACAAGTCATGTATGACGAGATTGACGACGCATACCGGGATTACTTCTACGGGAGAGCGGACAAACCGAAGATGTACATCTCGCCTGCCATCACAGCGGCACCGGAACTCGTGGAATTCACGCCCTATGCATTCATGAAGAAGGCGCAAGGTGGCGAGAACAAACCCTATCCATTACGCCAGTTGAACGCAGACGTCGAGTCCGAAGACACACAGATTGACCTATTCGACATCGGTGGATGCGGATGCTCGGTTGATTTTGGAGAATGGAACGAATAAAAGGGCTGTTTTAGGAGGGAAATCATGACGGTTTACGAAGTGCCGCCGAAAAAGGAACTGTACGAGCATTACATCGACGCTGGGATGTCACGGAAATGGATTGCGGATCACTACCTTGTCAGCGAGAGTGTCGTCAAGCGTTGGTTGAAGCTTCACGGATTGAAGAAGACGGGGAAAACGGACCTCGTCGCCCGTGCCATGTACACCCTGCTGTCGCATGGGTTCTCGGGAAGGGACGTCGCTGTGCTGTTCGACACGACGCACACGGCGGTGTTTAAAGCAAAGAGCGTGTATGAGAAGAAACTGAAGGAGGGAACGGAATGAAACTCACGGAAGCTTTAGAACGAATGTCGGAAGATCACAAGCGAGTGTTCAACGCGGATTACGACGGTTCCCCATTGCAATTATGGGGAGATGAAGACGGTTGTTATGTCTTTGCCTTAGAAGGATTGTTCGATGCAGGCATGCAGTGGGAATTTTTCAAACTAGACTGGGTGGAGAAAGATGGCTAAAAGTAATTTCTTGACGATCAATCTTAAAAACATACGAACCATGTTTGGTTATACGTTAAACGATATAGCGATAAAAACAGGGATAACGTTCGAACGATTGCACTACATCCAAGCGGGATTTGACTCACCTACGATGGAAGAGGTTGTTCTGCTCGCGAAAGTATTCCATGTGAAGCCGATTTACTTTTATAAAAATGATTCGCTGCATAACAAGAAGATGGTGGTTAATTCAGAACATATGTCATTCCGATTTATAGAGCGTGACTAAAAACGGGTGGGGGGAACACAATGAACGTCATTTACTCCAATCGATTAGATAGCAGACGAGGTAACGAGGAACATCGGTCGGACTTAATAATCGAAGGCAACAAGATACATTGTATCCGGGTGAAACTAATAAACGGATCGCTACGCAGTCGTCGAAAGTTAGAGGTGACGAAAACGCAAGCACGGTTGATGGCGCAACGATATTACATCGAGCAGGTAATCGAGTATTCGGAAAAAGGATTACTGCGATCACCGAAATACAAAATGAAGCTCCAAGCTCTGTATATGAGAGCGATGGACATAGAAAAGGTGGAAACGCGATGAAGATCTATGAATTTATCAGAAACCATAACGTTAAAACGGATTACGAACAGTTCACAGGTTTCGTAGTGAGCGCACCAACTGAAGAAGAAGCGAAAGCGTTAGTCGCCTATAGAATGACGAGTTACTACCAAGAACCAGAGATAACGGTGGAAGACTTTGAGGTATACGTTGTCGGTACGTCTGAAATCGAGAAGCGAATTGTCTTACAACAATACAATGCGGGGTGATCAAATGACCAAAGAAGAACTCGCTCAGTACTCAATGGAAGAACTAAATCAGATGATTGATGACGCGATTCAACGCGCGCACATTGAGTTTTTGAAACAGTTGGCACAATAAAAGGATGGGATGAAACGTCCCCTCCTTCGAGGAGTGAGGAAATGATTATAGAGGTCGGGAAAAAGTATCGATACGAAAAAGACATTACAATCAGCGGGAAAACCAAAGAATACAGACTTGATGTGACTGTTGAGAAGTATTGGGGCGGATTGACAGCTATGATCAGTATGGATGGTAAAAAAGGAACTACCCCTGTCCCGATCAGTGATCTCAAAGAATGGACGGAGGAAGAAAATGATTACTGAGTTCGGAAAAATCATGCGGAAATATCGAGTCGACCACGACATGATTATGAAAGACATGTCCGTGAAGATTGGTGTCAGTCTCTCGAAACTGTCCGGCACGGAAAACGGAAGGTACCGACTCACGAAAGATTATGTTTACAGCGTGCTTGATGCTTACCAGTTCACAGAAGATGATGTAAAACGGATCATCGCATGTTTGCCTAAAGAAGAAAAAGCGACTGAAGACAAAGTGTTAGTCGAAAAGGGTAGTATCTACACATGCAAGTCATGGAACATCCGAGTGGAAGAAGGAGAAAAGGTTATCATCACGGACGTTTCGGAAGAGGACGACCTTGTGGAGTTCAAAGTTTTGTCTAATGGTCAGTGCTGGGGTATGGGCTTATGTATGTTTCAGGGTTACTTCGTGAAATTTTAATAAAAAAGGAGCTGAAAAGAAATGAACAACGATAAGAAAATTCTACAAGAGTGTGGTTACGACGAGGAAACATTGAATAGCATGACAGAAGAAGATATGGAGTCTGAAGTGGATATTCTCTCATCAGGCGGCATGTAAAAGTTAGGCGTCCTTCGGGGCGTCTTTTTTGTCGGAATAATTTCGGGAAAAATTCGGAACAATTCGCACGTTTTGCCATGGTAAATTGGAGATGTACCAATTCACACGTTCCTCCCTTAGTCCTTGTGAATGGACACAACGGATAAGCGACGGGTCATCCATCCCTTGCATGATTCCACGTTTATCCCTTGCGAACAGCGCATGACGCAGCCACACACATAGCAAAGACTTCCGAGTCGTCTCAGTCGGGCGGAGTGGTCGTGCGTTGTTTGCAGGATAGAAAGTAAAAGGAGACATCAGACGCCCTAACCGGCGTCTTTTTTTATGCCTTGCAACGAGCCGATGGGGATAGGCCTAGTCGGTTCGTTGGAGAGCATAAGAGAGAGGGGGTGGTGCAGATGGCTAAACCGAAATATGAGCCGTGGTTAGAAGGTGATGGGTTGGACAAGATTGAAACGTGGTCGAAGGCAGGGCTTACGATTAGCGACATCGCTCAGAACATGGGCATAGGAGAGCGGACGTTATATGAATGGATGAATCTCCATCCGCAGATTTCGCAGTCCTTAAAACGAGGCAAGGCGGTCGCAGATGAAATCGTTCAGAATGCGCTGTTTAACAGCGCGATTGGCTTCCATTACGACGAGGAAAGCCTGACCAACGATGGACGGGTCGTCGAGTTGAAGAAATACGCGAAGCCGAACACCACTGCCCAAATCTTTTGGCTGAAGAATCGGAAGAGTGAATGGAATGACAAGCAAGAGATGGACGTCAACGTACGGACGGTGATTGTGGATGACATTACCGACGAGGATTAACACCAATGTCCGCTCGATGAAGGAGATTGTCGGCGGTGGCTATGGCAAGGCGTGGAACTACCGGGGGCGTTATCTTGCCATCAAAGGTGGCCGGGGGAGTAAGAAGTCCAAAACGATGGCGCTCCGGTGGATGAAGATGCTGAAACAGTATGAGAGCGCCAACCTTCTCGTCATCCGGCAGGTGTTCAAGGATTTACGGGACAGCGCCTTTGCTGATTTGGAATGGGCAGCGCATCAACTCGACGTCCATAACGAATGGCATTTCAAAGTGTCGCCGCTCGAGATCGTCAACGTCATCACCGGGCAGAAAATCCTGTTCCGCGGTCTCGATAAACCGATGAGCGTCACGTCCATCACCGTCACCAAGGGTCAACTGTGTTGGTGTTGGATGGAGGAAGCCTATCAGATTCACTCAGAGGATGCTTTCGACAAGATTGACATGTCGATACGGGGACGGACCGACGTCTTCAAACAGATTGTCGTCACCTTGAACCCGTGGAATGACAAGCATTGGATCAAGCGGCGCTTTTTTGACGTGGAGGACGAGGATATCCTTGCCATGACGACGACGTACCAATGCAACGAGTTCTTGGACGAGGCGGATTTAAAGCTGTTCCGCTGGATGAAGGAGAACCGACCGCGGCGTTATCGTATCGAGGGAGAAGGGCACTGGGGCATCTCGGAAGGCGTCATCTTCGATAACTGGCGCGTGGAAGAGTTCAATCACCAGGACATCGCCAAGATCCCGGACATCAAATCGGCGTTCGGTATCGACTTTGGGTACACGGCTGACCCGACGGCATTTATCTCGGCACTCGTCGATATGAAAGCCAAGCGTCTCTATATCTTTGACGAGCATTCGGAACAAGGGATGCTGACCAGTGAGATTGCGGACATGGTCAAACGCAAAGGGTATGCCAAGGAGATGATCGTCGCGGACGGGCAGGAGAAACGGTTGATTGAGGAACTCAGACGGTCGGGCATCTCCCGCATTGTCGCCGCTCGCAAGCTACCGCACAGCATCATCGCCGGTATTCAGTTCTTGCAGGACTTCGAAATCATCGTGCATCCAACGTGCCATGAGGTTCAGGTCGAATTTGAGAACTATGTATGGAAGAAAGATAAGGTCAGCGATAAACAAATCAACGAGCCTATCGACGAGTACAATCACTTGATTGATGCGCTCCGTTACGCCGTTGAATACCTCCACGTTGATATTAAGAAGCGGCGTGAGGGACGGAAATTACTTTACTAAGGTGGTGAATCAATGAGAAGTCAACTGATGAAAGCGA
The DNA here is from genome assembly GCF_043359615.1 of Exiguobacterium sp. S22-S28. Classification (NCBI taxonomy): domain Bacteria; kingdom Bacillati; phylum Bacillota; class Bacilli; order Caryophanales; genus Exiguobacterium; species Exiguobacterium sp. S22-S28. Next base: position 49,935 of record NZ_JBHFFC010000028.1, read on the forward strand.
ATGCGAAGACGCTGCCTGTTACGAAAGCGGACGAAATCTTTAAATATGGCGACGACGGCGTCCAGTGGATCTCCGCTCCATACCAAAAACAATCCCTCCGCTATGTGGTGGAACAATCGACGGTCCTGCAACAGGTCATCGAAGCCTATAAGCAGAACATCGTCGGTTTCGGGTTCCGCCCGAAGTACATCGAAGAAGGCGAAGAAACGGATCAGCGTAAGGCGGAATGGAACGCGCTGACTGAGGTACTGGACTGGATGGCATTCGATAAGACACCCGTCGAGGAATTCGAACAGGCGATTGAAGACCGCGAGACGGTTGGGGAATCGTTCATGGAAGTGCTTCGGGATGCAAAGAACAATGTCATCGAGGTGGTCCGCGTCGAACCAGACACAATGGAGATCAGCAAGCCGGGTTATCCGGTTGAGGTCACGATTGAGCGGCGAGGGGTTAAGAAGACCGCGTACCGCAAGTTCCGTAAGTTCCGTTTAGGCAAAGTATTCTTCCGGGAGTTCGGAGATCCACGCTATATGGATGCTGAGACAGGCGAGTACAAGCCAGAACCACCTGCCAAGCCGGCAACGGAGATCATTCATGACAAGATTGGTCCCGGGCATTACGGGGCACCGCGTTGGATTGGGCATGTCCCGTCCCTTACGGGCGCTCGCAAGGCGGAGGAACTGAACTGGCGCTACTTCGACCAAGGGCGACATACGCCAATGGCAATTACCGTCACAGGCGGCCAACTGACTCCAGAAGCGGAAACGGCGCTTGCTTCGTATACCCAAGCGGTCGGGAATGAGGAGTTGCAGCATAAAATCCTCGTCCTCGAAGCGGAAACGACATCGAATGGACTTGATGACAAAAACGTCGCGAAGGTGGAAATCAAATCACTTGCGGACATGCTCCAGAAAGACGCCCTGTTCCTCGATTACGACGATAAGACGCGGGACAAGATCCTGAGTGCTTTCCGCTTACCGCCGGTCTACATCGGGCTGTCAAACGACTACAACCGGGCAACGGTCGAAGCGGCCAAAGAATTAGCCGAGGAGCAAGTGTTCCAGCCGGAACGCAACAAGATAGAGAACCTGTTCAATCGACGCCTGTTGCCAAGCTACGGCTACAAATACGTCGAGGTCGAACTGGGTGCACCGGAAATCGTCGATGGGGAACTAATCACGAAGGTTATCGCTGAGACGAAAGAACACCTCACGACGAATGAGATCCGTACCATCGTGTCACCGATGTTCGGGGTGCCGCTGAAGATGCTCCAAGGTGACGAATACGACCTGCCGCAACAGAACGCACCACAAGACCCGCTCGCTGTCATGGCAGATGCACAGGGGAAAGCCCTTGCCAAAGCAGAGAACGGGCAACTGGCGTTCGTTTTGAAGGATGTACGCGATAGTCTCGACGAGCTGAACGATGTCGTCGGTGGTTGGAAGGGTGAGGACGATGTGTGACATCTCCTTCATCACGAAAGCGGACGACGATGAACTGCGGGGCTTGCTGAAAGACTTCCCGGAAGTCGAGTACCTGATTGAACGGATCAACGGATTGGAAGCCCTCTTAGCCAAGCTCCTGCGGGAGCATCGGAAAGATTACATCAAGGCAATTGAACTGTTTTACGCCGAAGTCGGGCAGACGATGGGCTTTGCGTTTCAAATGGGCTTACCGGGCGTTCTCGCATCCGTCACGATGGCGCCTGCCGTGTCCCTGGCCCTGATGCCGCATTTGCAGGAGGTGGCTCCTCACATTGCCGCTACGACGATGGCGCGGATTGACAAGGACGTCGTGTTCAGTGCGATCAGTCCGAGCCGTATCCGCTTCATGCAGGCGTACAGTGATGAGTTGGGGAAAGTCCTCGACCAGAACACCGCCAACAAGGTGACGAAAGTCATCGCCAGTACGTTGGAACAGCGTGGGAGTGTCCATGACGTCATCCAAGCGCTCAAAGATGAACCGGATTTCGACCGGGCACGCGCACGACGGGTTGCCATCACGGAAACGCTGACGGCTGCCAGTGTCGGGGATGATGAAGCCTACCGGCAATCACCCGCTGTCATCGGTGTCGAGTGGTTACACAGCGGAGGACGCAAGAACAAGCCCCGTCCGTCGCACGTCGCATTGAGCGGCACGCAGAAGGGGCTGAATGAGTTCTTTGACGTTGAGGGTGAGATCGCGAAGTATCCGCGGGACACCTCATTGTCTGCCAAGCAACGGATCAACTGCCATTGCACGACGGTTCCGGTCGTCGATCAGAATATCTTAGGTTTATCTGTTGAGGAAAAGAACGCCATCCGACAGGGAGCCATTGATCAATTTGAATAGGAGGGCACTTATGCCACGTGAAATCAAAAACTTAGTTGTATCCCACGTCTCCATCGTGGACAAGGCCGCCAATAAGCGGTCTTTTTTGTTGACCAAAAGCGAGGAACAGCCAAATGTTTCCCGCGACATGAACATTCTCAAGCAGGATGCCTCACAGCAGATTGCCTACGGCATCGTGTATGAACCGCTCGTTAAGGATGCACACGACGACTACATGACCGCAGATGAAATTGAGAAAGCGGCGCACATCTTCCTCAAGGATTACCGCCAAATCGATAAGCAACACGATTTCACCTCGCAAGTTGGGGATGTCATCGAGTCCTATATTGCTCCGGCTGACTTCGAACTGGGTGGCGAAACCGTCACCAAAGGCACGTGGGTCATGGCGGTCAAGGTAGCGGACGAGGTCTGGACCGGCATCCAAAAGGGTGAATATACCGGATTCTCACTCGCTGGTATGGGTGAGGTCATCGAAAAGGCAGAGGACCACAAGTCCTTTCTTGCCAAGGTGAAAGATTCCGTCGCGGAAGTCCTCAAAGACATGGGGATTCTACCAGACGAACCGGGAGAGGAGGTGACAGACATGACACAGGAACAATTGCAGAAAGAACTCGATTCGTTCAAGACCGAAATGATGGACTTCTTGAAATCCGCTCTCCCCGTTGCGAAAGCAGAGGAGCCGGAACAAGCCGCCGCTCCGGAAGGTGACCAACCAGAAGAACCGGACGCACAACAAGCAGAACCGGAAGCATCTGAACTGGAGAAAGCGCAGGCGAAGATCGCAGAACTCGAAAAACAGCTATCTGTCCGACCGCTCCCCGCTTCACACGAGGAAGTCACGAAGGCAGAAGTCCCAGATAAAGCTTCATACGCAAGTCACTTTGGATAAGAGAGAGGATGAAAGTATTGAACACTACTGAAATGCTTCAAAAACAGATGGAGAGCATCAAGAAATCAAACAATGTCACATTGCCAGCGGATGACGGTCGCGCCTTCATGCAAGATGTCGTCGCTTCGGGTGAGACGCTTAAAAAGCTGTACTACTACCCTGCTAAATCAGCAAACGGTGCCATCGACATGCTCGGTGTCAAAAAACGCCGCTTGAAACTGCACCAAGGCATCAACACGACGCCGGACGGCACAGACCACAAGGAAGAACGCACAGTGCCATTCGCGTTGACTCCAGTTTACACGGACGCTTGGTTCGAAAATGACAACGTCTACTACACAGCTCGCTCGCGCGGTCAGAACGTTGAGGACATCATCGCTTCGATGATTCAGCAGCAGTACGGGGCGGATTTACAGGATCTCGCATTCAACGGGGACAAATCATCGGCTGACGCGTTCATCAAGTTGGATGATGGCTTCCTCAAGCTTGCTCGCACGAATGCAGACACGATCAAACACGACGTCACGGGTGCAATCAAGCTCGCTGACCTTCAAGTCGTACCGATCAAAGTCGCACCGGAACAACTTCGTGTTGGGAAATACGTGTGGATCATGGGCCGCGGAACGCACACAGCGCTTCAAGCGGAAGTTATCGCCCGCACGACAGCACTCGGGGATGCGGTACTCGTTGACGGTCTTTTGTCTAAACTTCACGGGTATGACATCGAAGTCGTCGACCACATCGTCGAAGATACTGTCCTCTTCACGCCGCTTGAGAACCTCACAGTCGTCACTGGATTCGACGTACAGTACTCACGTACTGGTGAAGGCCCAGAAGCGATGGCGAAGCAAGCGACATACCACTTCGTTCTGTCTTCAGTCGACTTCGTTATCCGTACACCGAAAGCGCTCGTCTACATCGACGCTGACATCACACCCTGAGCCGGCTCCTTTCGCTCTCATGAGTGAGGAGCCTGTTTACGATCGTGAACAGCTGACTGCGATGACACGGGATGAGGTCTACGCCATTGCAACGGACTTGAATATCTCCGGACGTTCGAGTATGACGAAAGCACAACTGATTGACGCGATTCTTATGACGCAGGAAGGAGGGGTCTGATGCCTGTCATCACACCAACGGAGCTACGTGCCTATACCAGTTTTGATTCGGTCAAGGCGCGGAGTGACCAACAACTGACCGACGACATCATTCAAGCGGAAGCCGACATCTTCGATTATGTACATCACGAGTTTCCAACGAATGAGTATCCGACCGTTCCTGTCCGCGTCAAACTGGCGTGCAAGAAGCTCGCTGAATACTATGCCCTTTCTTCCCTCGATGAGAGTGCGGTAAAGGGCTATAAAAGCGAAAAGATTGGCGATTACAGCTACACGATGGCAGACGGCAGTGGTCTTCGCGGGAAACCCGAGATCACGGCACTGCTTGAGAAATACGTGAAGCCGGTCATCGTTGAAAAACCACAAGTCAGGATGCGGTATCTATGAGTTACGACAAGTTACTCTCCGACCGCGCTAGTATCTATCATCTCGACAAAACGTCTTCCGGCGGTGGCTTCGGTCTCCCGTCAGAGGACGCTTTTTCGTATCCAAGCACACCCGACCTCACGAACGTGCCCTGTTACCTCGTCAGAGGACGCGGGACGCTCATTCAGACCGACAGCATGCACGTCTCGTCTTCGGACGACATGGCTCATTTCAAGTATGCGACCGACCTCCGGGAAGGGGACAAGGTCGTCATCGATGGGTCTGTCTACAAAGCAGGCAAACCGTACAAGGTCAAACAGCATCATATCGAGTGCCCACTTCAACGGGAGAGTGCGTTATGAACAGCATGGGTGAGTTTGAACGCGACATGCTGAAGATCCGCAAGGACTTCGCACGAGAAATCCCACTCATCATGGACGCCGTTGGCGCTGAACTGCTTGCGGAGACACGGAAAGAGATCGTGCGGCAACAACTCGTCGATACGCGCGATATGTTGAACAGCTTTTCACTGGGTAACAGCTTCAACGTGTTCGAAAAACGCAACAATGGCTATCTGGTCGAAGCGGGCACCACGAATAATTACGCTGAAATGGTCAACTCAGGTCACTGGACAGTTGGACGCAAGTCATTCGTCGAACCGACCCACTTTTTCGACATGGCGGTCTACATTTCAGAGCAATACATGGCTGTTGGTATTACCAAAAGACTCGATGCACTCGTCAAGCGTCGGCTAGGAGGGTGACATGGCGATTCAGAAACAAAACTCGTTCCTCGCCTTCTGCCGCGCGGAATCGGGCATCACAAAGTTTTACACGGATCAAGTGCCGGCGACGTTCACAGAGCGTTGCCTTTTCTTATCCGCTCCTTTATCGGAGGCGTTGCCACACGCAAACGGAATTTCCCGACGCGTCGTCATGGCAACCGTGACCTTCTTCGCACCGAAACGTTCCATCGCGCTCGCAGATGCCGAAAAGGTCCTGCTTGCCTTGGAACGACGGGGCAACAAGGTGCCTCTGTATACGCAGAACAACACCATCGCGGGGCAATTCCTGCTGATGGACGCCAAGATCCGTGCCATCGAGAATCCCGTCGATACGGTCGGAGCGGTCACCTTGACGGTGGCATGGCACGAAGAAGTCAAACACATCATCACACGCGGTCCACTCGTCAACCGGGTCGCGACTTATTTGAACTAAGGAAGGGGCACATACATGGCATATTGGGACAAAAATGGACCGCAGCCTGTCTTACCAGGTTTGTACATGGTCATCGAAAAGATGCAGGACCAAGTCATCCGTCCGGGTCAACGGGGCGTCATCGGCATGGTCACGAACGGTCTCGTCGCAAGCAAAGGGACGGTCGTCACCCTCAACAACGTCGGGGATGCACTTAACTTGCTCGGCGTATCGAATTACAAATTTGCCAAACGATGCTTCGCAGGTGGGGCGCGCCAGATCGTCGCGTACGTCTTAAACGATGCAGAAACACTCGCGGAAGGTCTCGCACAACTGGACCCGTACTACTTTGACGTGGCAACCGTCGGTCGGGACGTGACTTCAGATGAGGTCGATGACCTCAAATCGTGGCGCATCGCGAATGAACTGGACGGCAAGAACTACGTCGTCGTCGCAGGTGGTGCGGCAGGACTCGCAGATAACACGGCAATCAAGAACCTGTACGCAACCGGCAAGCACGGGGACATCATGTATATCGGCATGGGTGGCGTCGACATTGATGGGAACACCGTTTCACCGGGCGAACTGGCCGCATGGATTGCCGGCAAGCAAGGCGCGAAGGGGATGGGCCAAGGCTCACTCACGCGTCAAATCGTTGATTTCCTCTCGGACGTTGAACGTCGCTTAACGAAAGCCCAGCGCGAAGATTTATACAACGCCGGAATCGCGGTTCCAATCCACAACGGCAATCAAGTCGTCTTGGAAGCGGCCATCACGTCGAGCAAGATCATCGAAGGGACGAACCCGGCGAAAGCGCATCATTCGGGCGGGAAACTTCGGATTGCGTACAATGCAGCCGTCTATCAAACGACGCTCAACGAGGCAGTCGAGAGTGGCTTCATCGGCAAAATCAACAACGACCTGCCGGGTCAAGATACGTTGCTCGGTGCACTCAATAACTTCAACGATGCGTTGATTGACGAAGGCGTATTGGCACCGGGAACGGTCACGACGCTCCATCCGGACTACCAATCCGTCGGGGATGACATCTATCTCTTGACGCGCGGGTACTTCATCGACGCCGCCGAACAATTCTTCGTTGATTTCCAAGTCGGTAGCGTACCGGCAACAGCCGCAACAGGAGGTGCTTAATCCATGGCATTTGATGGTAGCAAAACAATGCTAGGGACGGGACTTGCGCTGTATTACAGCACAGGGACTCGTTTAACATACATCGACCGGATTCAAGTCAAGGTAGACATCGAAAAAGAAGACATCAAGGTGCCGCGTAAAAAGGTGGTCCAGTACAAGGACAAAAGCATCAAGATTTCGGGTACGATCGGTGGCTTTGAATACACGTCGACACTGCAAAAGATTTTACTGACGGCACTCAGTGACAAAGGGCAGGATCGGATGGACTTCCTCGCAGAACTGGAAGATTCGGAGTCGGGTGAGCGCTTTGCCTACCAACTCATCGACTGCCAGTTCACATCCGGCGACATCGCCAACTGGACGGTCGGGGAAGTCGTCAAGAAGGAGTTCCCGTTCGTCGCGACCGGCATCAAGATGACGAATGGAGACGACCGCGATTAAGAGGGGGCAACCTCTCTTTTTTTACTTAGATCATAGAAGGAGGAACACGCATGGCTAACCAACGCTTGATTGACAAATTACTGAAGCGCCAAGAAGAAGAGACGAAGATTGAGGTCGACTTAAAGGGTCTCGCGGATACGCCGTTCATCGTCAAACTCGACAAAGAAACGTATAAGGAATTGCAGAAGGAAGCGTCAGAAAGCAAGAACGAAAAGGAAGTCCCGTTTCTGATCTATGCCGAGAAACTGGACGCCCTCGTCGTCGCCCGCTCACTCCATGACCACAATGAGGACCCTGTCTTCACAGGCGAGTTGTATGAAGCCCTCGGGACATGGGACGCGGTTGAAGCGGTCAAGAAGGTCATCACCTTTGCAGAAGAACAAGCTATCCATGCCGCGGCCAAGGAGTGCTTGGGCTACGTTAGCTCAGACAAGCTGAAGAAAGAAAACGATGAATTAAAAAACTAATGCGAGGGTTGCGGGCAGACGGTATGCCGCTGATGAAGAACGAATCGGTCACGGATGACTACTTCTATCATCATCTGTTCCGGCTGCACGGCATCCCTCCACATGACATCCATCAATGGACGGAAGGGCAAAAACGCTTTGCCTTTAACTCGTTGATCGTACAACTCGAAGAAGAACAGGAACGACTAGCCAAAGGAATCGGGAGGGTGATGTAAATGGCGGAAAAACGGTATACGGTCGTCTTCGATGCGAAGGACAATGCGTCCGCTCGACTCAGTGCCATGGAGCAACAAGCAAGAAAAACCTCCCGAGGCATGGACGACTTAGCGAACAAGACGGAAAAAGTATCCGACGTGACGGAGCGCCTTGACGGGGCCTACCGGGATGCCAATGGACGACTGCGGGATGCGAACGGGAAGTTCCTCAAAATGTCGGATGTCATCAAACAGACGAATAACGAAATGGACCGTTCCGGTGGTCTATTGTCTCGCATGGGTTCCGGTATCTCCCGCATGGGCACCGAAGGACGCGGAGCAGTCGGGCGATTGGCGACAGGTCTCTCAGGTGTCACCGGCATCCTTGGTGGCATCACGGCGGCGGCAGGGCTTGCAGGGGTTGCACTCACGGGCCTTGCGGCAAAAGGTGTCGTTAACGGCATGATTCAACCAGCCATGACAGCCGAAATGACCCGGATGAGCATCGATGGTTTGAGTGGTGACCCGGTCATCGGGAAACAAATCTATGAACAGACGAAATCAGCAGGTATGGAATCGATGTTCGCGGATCAACCGTTCATGGACACGGCGCAGATGTTCCTCAACAGTACGAAGGACCCGGAACAGATTGCGCAGGGTGTTGCCATCACCGAACGACTCGCCACGAAGAATCCATCTGAAGCGATGGGCGGCGGCATGGAAGGTGCGAAGGTCGCCATCAGTGAGGTCATGTCCGGTGATATGACATCGATTGCGGAACGCTTTAACATGTCGCGCTCTACCTTGAAGGAAGCAGGCGTGAGTGCCAGCAACGACTGGTTGACGAACTTACAAGCTGTCGACAACCTACTCAGTAGTCAAGGGTTCACATCGGATTACGTCAAAAAAATCAACGAATCGACGACGGGTCAATGGGAAAAGTTTAAATCTAACTCACAAGGCGTATTCGCGTCCATCGGTACAGGGATGCTCGAAGAAATCCGTCCGGCGTTGAAACAAATGAACCGACTCTTTGCGGATACCGAGGGAATGGACCGTTTCACGAGTTCGATGAGTGGAAAGTTTCAGGGATTAGCAGCGGATGTGTTCGGACTTGGAAACGGTGTCCAAATCACATGGGACAACATCACCAACTGGTCAGTAAGTACTTTCGATGGCGTCTCAAACGTCATGTCTTCGACGACCGACATGTTCGGCACAATGATCACGGCCTTTGCCGGCGGGGACCTCACGAAGCCACAAGAGACGTTCGCGAACTTCGGTTCTGTCTTGGATGGGATTGCTCGGAAGATTGACAGTTTGAAACAAGGATTTATCGAACTCGACCAATGGGGCGACAAGATGACCAAGTTTACAGAAATCGGTCAAAAGGGTGGCATTCAAAAGTCGATTGATGACGGCGCTTGGTGGCTCCCGGAAGGCGCGAAAGGCGGACGTGGTCTGATTCCGTGGGCACTCGAAGGATTCCCGTCGGAACGCAAGAAAGATGGTTCGCACGCTCTCGGTCTCTCCTATGTTCCGAAAAATAAATACAACGCAGAACTCCATGAAGGCGAACGTGTCTTGACGAAACAGGAAAACATCGACTACACGCAAGGTGCGGGCAATCAATCATCAGGCGGAGTGGTCATCACCGGTAATACGTTTAACGTCCGCAGTGATTCTGACATCGACGCCATCGGGGAAGCCCTTTACATGCGTCTGCAAGCGAGGGGGTAACCAATGGCACAAGCGATCAGCATAAAGTTTACGCATTACTACAAGGGCAAGGTGCGAAAAAACGTCAAGGTGAAACAAAAGAAGAAGGTCAACGGACGGTGGGTCACCCGGTACGTCACGAAGAAGAAGACGGTCTACGAAAACCGAAGCCGTTCCGTCACGATCCCCGTCACGCCGGAGTCGATGCCAAGCACCCGGACAGCCAACTACGATGACCTGCCGACGTTGCGCAAGAAGACGCATACCCGACGCGGGGCCTATACCGGACGGACGATGACATGGACGTCATTTTTCCCAGCGCGGAACTATCGCTTCCTGCAAGTCAATAAAGTCGAGAATCCGGTCAAACTGGCACGGTGGTTCGATGAACGCCTGCTGCATAACTCGAAGATACGCGTCCGGATCCCAGCGCTTTACATCGACAACTATTATGACATCCGGTCGTTCGAGTGGGATGTCGAGGGCGGGACGAGTGACATCCGGTACAGCATCACGATCCAAGAAGAATACAATCCGAAGATCAAGACGAAAACCATCAAATAAGGAGGGTCACGCATGAGTTGGGTCGATGACTTGAATGAACACATACAGCATAAAGGCAAGAACACAGACGCCCGCTTTTTTGTCGGCGTGATCAACTCTGTGACGCCGCTCGTGGTGGCTGTCAATGATGGGGTCGTCGGAGCGGCAGAATGGACGACAAGTGCGGCGAATGACGCAGCTGTCGGGGAACGGGTCGTCTTGGTGCAAGATATGGCGACACGGACCTTCATCGTCCTCGGGAGGCTCATATGACGACGTATACGGTTTATTATTATCATCGTAAAAAGAAGAGACGGTACGATATCAGCGCCATCACCCAAAACATCAGTTGGGCAGGTTCCGTTGACCGCATGCACCGGACGGCTGTCGTCACGCTCACCAGTTACGCCAACATCCCATTCGACACAGGTGAGAAGGTACGGATCTATAAGAATGACACCTTGATGTTTGCCGGACGCCTGTTCAAGCGACAACGCGCCGGAACGGGTGATGTGACGTTGACCTGTCACGATGATGCCTATTACCTCTATCGGTCAGAGACGAGCATCAGTAAGTCGAAAATCACGTTATCCGAGCTGTTCGAACTATGCTGTTCGCGGGTCAACCTCAAGCCGGGCTATGTCAAGAAAACGAAGACGACTTACACGAATTTAGAGTTCGTCGGGGAAACGCTTCAAACCATTCTCTATACGGTGATGGGGATGGAGCGCCAACGGACGGGTCGGAGTTATTACGTCCGGGCGCATAAAGGCAAGCTCGAACTTCGGGAACGTGGGGCAATGAAAGGAATCGACATGGATGCGGCGGTCATTGCGTCGATCGATACGACGAAATCAGCCGAGAACACCTACACCAAGATCAAGTACGACGTCACGATTGATGCAAACAAAGGGAGTAAGGCATCCGGTGCAGCAGGCAGTAAAGCGACACTCGGCAACCTTGGCTCGGGCAACTACAAAGGACCGGACTTGATTGCAGGACGTGCCGGATTCAAGGGCAACCTCAAAGGGACGGACAAGTGGAATGACGCGATGATTGCGGTCGGTCGTCAAAAAGGGATTGATCCTTTGTTTTTAAAAGTCATCATGGCAATCGAATCCGCCGGTGACGAAAAGGCATTGGGACCCATTTTGAACGACGGTGACCGAGCGCGGGGCTTGTTCCAACTGGTGCCTGGACGCATCGGGACGGACCTTGACTGGAATCGCCTGCTTGAAGGGGAATACAACCTCAGCAAGTCGGTCGATGTCATGCTCAATGAAAAGGGCGGCATCGCGAAAAGTCTCGGGAAGAAAATGAGCATCGCGGAGATGGCCCGTTTTTGGGTCGGGTATTCGGAAACGGATTACTCCTATACCTATCAGACGTGGGCGAAAACCCTGTATGCCGGATTTGGTGGAGATCCCGACAGCTTGATCACGACGAACAAGTCCGGAACTGCTGCCGGAACGACGGCGAGTAAGCCCGTCAAGGTCGATACGGAAAAACGATACACGTTGGACTCACCGCTCGAGAAAAAACTGGGCACGCTGATCTCGCATCGAAAAGGGACGTTCACGTCGCAAAAAGAGTTCAAGGATACGCAAAAACGACTTGCAAAGGAACTCCTGCGGGAAGAAAACACGGTCTCGGTCAAGATGCCCGGCAGTGTGTACGGGGTGTCCGGACGCAAGGTCGACTTTGATTATTACATCCACGGTGCCGGCGGCGTGTGGTACATCCAATCGGACGACCACATCATTGATCAATACGGACATCAGATGACGCTGAACCTGTCTGATACGAACGAACAGCCAGAACCGGAGTACACGCCACCTCGTGCGAAAGCGAAGGCGAGTGGTGGTGCCTCCAGTAAAGCGCCAACCGGCAGTGCCGCAAGTGTCGTCGATGAAGCGATGTCGTGGGTCGGGAAGATCCGGTACGTCTTCGGCGGCAAGTCCATCGTCAACGGTACGGGAGACTGCTCCGGCTTTACGAAATACGTGTATCTCAAGGCGGCAGGATTGAATATCGGAGACGGGACGAGTAACCAGCTCACGAAAGGTAGTCGGGTCGACTATGCGGACGTACAAGCCGGGGACATCGTCTTTTTTGCGGGTACTTATCGTTCGGGCGTCTCGCACGTCGGGGTCGTCACAAAAAAAGGATGGATGGTCAACCTGCAAAGTTACGGATGCAAGCACGAACGGTACGATGCCGGCTACTGGAAAAAATATTTACTCGAAGTCCGTCGGGTACTGTGAGGTGAGGGAATGGACGCAGAAGAACTAATCGGTGAAATGCTCGACGAGGCGGAAACGCCACAAGAAGAAGAAAGTTTGCTGAATGGCGGATCTCTCACGGATGCAGTGCGCGAAGGAACGTATGCGATCGATTTCAAACGTGGTCGATTCGCGGGCAAGGTGACGGGAGAACAGGCCATCATCCAACGGGTCGTCAAGTATATCCTGACGCCGCGCGGTGAAGTCGATGTGTATCCGGGCAGTGACACCGAAGACATCGAGGATGACGTATACGGTTCGTACATCTTTAGTTTGATCGGTGAGGTTTACCAGTCAGACGAGGACATCACGCAAGCGTTACAAGGCGTTTGCGACATGGCACTGAACGAACTGACGGATATACAAAGTTTGCTTGTCGATGAAGCGACGATTGTAGGCGATAAGGTACAGGCACGGATCGTCGTGCAATTACAAAATGGGACAGAAACGGAGGTGGCGGTCGATGGCGTTGGAGTTTGAGACGGAGTTTTTACCGACGATTGAACCGAAAGACGTAGAAGAAATTCATGCAGAAATGTTACAAGTCATCACCGAACAAGACAGTCAAACCGACATCCGCATCGGAGAACCAGTGTGGGATGCAACGCGTCCGGCTGCCGTCATCGCGGCGGACCTCTCGCAAGAACGGGTCGATGGCATTCGGGCAGCCATCCCGCAACTGTCCTTCGGGGAATACCTCGATGAACATGCAAAGGATGTCCTGCCGAACGGACGCAAGCCCGGTGCCAAAGCCGTCCTGCCCGTCACACTCAGTGCGAACGCCGCCATCACGGTCCCGCAAGGCACGCTCGTCCTGACGAGTAATGACCTCGCCTTTGCACTGGATGCAGATGTTGTGCTGACACCGCCGGAAGAACAGCCGGACCCGGAGTATCCAATCCCTGGTGAAGCGGAAGCAACCGCAACTGCCGTTGAGATGGGTGTCCTCTATAACGTCGTCGCCGGTGCCATCAATACAGTCGATGGGGATTTTAAAGATTTGGTCAGCGTGACGAACGGCATTCCAACGACAGCTGGCGTCGATCAAGAAAGTGACGCCGAACTCCAAGCTCGGATGCGGACGTCCGCACAGAATCAGTCCGGTGCAGGCAATCCGGAAGACTACAAAGCATGGGCCCTTGAAGCGACCGGCATCACGAAGGTCAAAGTGTTTCGGGCGGATCCATCACCCGGTAGTGTGACTGTTCTCGTCGCGCAAGCGAGCGGGATGCCGACAGCGGGGCAGGTGACGGAAGCGCAAAGTAAAGTCGATGCCCGGGCGTCCCTGATTGCGAACAACATCGTACAAGCACCGACGGCGCTTCCAGTCAATATTGCAGGTGATGTCGTATTGGTCGATGGCGCTGAGATGAGTGACCTCGTGACGAGCTTTTCTCAAGCGTTGCAAGGGTATCTCGCCAATCTCGCGTTTTCGGGTGAGGTCATCCGATACACGCAAATTTTTAACTTGCTGCTCGATCAACCACTGCTGATTGATGTGTCCGGCTTTACGGTCAATGGGGCGAGCGCCAACCTCGTCGTCGGGGAAAAACAAATCGCGACACTCGGGACGGTGAGTTTCACATGATCCCAGTGACGACACTCGCTTTAGACATGCAGGAAGATATGTTCTCGATGTCTGCCCCGTACTGGCGTGAGAATTACGACATGGCAAGCGTGTTCCTTGCGGCATCTTTTGCCCTCAGCCGGGAGCAGGACACGATTGACCGGTACTTGTATTCGGAATTGATGACGGCGACCGCGACGGATTGGGGCTTGTCGCTCAAAGAGGATTACTACGGCTTGCGGGATGGGGTAGCGCGAACACTCGATGAACGACGTGGGCGCATCCGGGCGGCGAAACGGGGCGGGAAAGTCCTGACGGTCGAAGATTTGGAAAGCGTCGCGTCTGCCTTTGCCGGTGGACTCGTCAACATCACGATCGACTACGATGCGTTTCTGTACACGATCGAGTTCGTGGACCAACTCGGGATTCCGACGCGCATCAAGGACGTGCAGGATGCCCTCGCTCGTTCGATTCCAGCATACTTCGGCATCGTCTATAAATATCGGTACAACACGTACGGCGACATCAAGACACTGTATGCGACGTATCAGCAACTCAAAGACAGCGGCTTGACCTACGAACAAATTCTCACGGCGGAAGGAGACTGACATGCCGACAACAAACTTCAATTTACCTAAAATCGAGAATACGAACACAGCGGACGTCGTCCGGGATTTAAATGCGTTAGCGGATGCGGCAGATGTCGCCATCAAAACAGCTAAAGATAAAGCAGACGCAGCGGTCCCGACCTCGCAAAAAGGACAACCATCCGGCGTCGCCACCCTCGGCACAGACGGCAAAGTCCCGACCGCCCAACTTCCGACCATTGCCAGCACCGCGAACGACATCACGATTGCGGATACCGCCAACTACTACTCATCTTCTAACGTCGAAGGTGCTCTCGCTGAAATCGGGCAGACACTCGCCGGCACACGCACGAGCATCGTGACGACAGCGCAACAGTTAGGGGTGATGTAATGCCGACGATCAATAACGCAACGGTTGCGACGGGTACGGGGCTGAGTACGGCAGGGAATGGCGGACGGAAGTTAGTTCGCTTGAGTAACGGGTGGTTGGTTTCCATCTATTACGAACCTTCTTCGCTTAAGCTGTACCTCATAAAATCTCTAGATGGTGGCGTAACATGGTCTCAGCTATGCCAAATTGACAGTGGCGGAAGTTACGCGTTATCGAATTTTGCTATTGTTTCAAACGGGACTAAGGTATTCGTTGTATCAACAATGTCTCAACTTTTTGTTTCATCATGGTCTTTTGACGCCGTTACACAAACGAATACGAATATTTATTCTTCAAATAGAGTGTCTATGGATACTCAGTCTGCACTCGGCGCAATCTCCCTCGCCATCAACGATGCCGGTACGGAACTCCACGCCGCTTGGTCATCGAAGAACAGCACGTACCCGAACAGCTTCAACATCCGGTATGCGAAGGGTACGATTGCGGCGGATGGTTCGGTGACGTGGGGTGCGGTGGAGCAGTCTACAACTTTTAATAATTCATCTTTAAATTCCAGTAATCCAAGCGTAACTTTAGATAAGAATGGTGTTCCTTGTATCATTCACCAAGTAGTAAACGATAATTCTACCGCTAGATCTATTGATATATTAAAAAACGCCAACTTCTCAAACTTTCCTGTTTCCGGCGGTAATTGGCGCGTCAATACTATTTATTATATTGGCAGCGCACACAATCAATTTAGTCCCGCTTCTTTTTTCGTCCCGCAATCCATCAACGGACTCGCAAACGGTCGCCTGTGGGTCGCTTGGCATGGTAAGGACGCAACGGACAGCGCGAAGTTCAACATTCGCACCTCGTTCTCGGACGATGGTGGCGTAACATGGGCGACACCTACGAAGCAGACGACGGGCAACCTGTACGACCAAACGAACGCTTCCCTCACGGCAGACGCGCAAGGCAAAGTCCTGCTGACATGGGACGCTCAAAACGCCACGACGACGCAAACGGCGCTGAAAGTGTTTAGCAGCGGAACATGGGGCGCAACCACAACGCTCACAGGCGATGGCTATACGAATGCTACGACGCTGTTCGACAACACGTTTAAGCTCTCGATGACGACACCGCTCCTCATTCGCCAATCGACATCCGGCGTCTATTTCAGCGGGAACTATTTCACGGGTGCTTCCATCACTCCGGCATCCGGCGCACTGGGCGATAAGACCGCATCATCCGTCCTGTCGTACACGGTCACGCCGGAAAGCGGTAGCACCATCACATCTATCGTCGAGAAGGTTAACGGGGCGACGGTCAACACGTACAGCAACCCGGCGTCTCTATCGCGCACGTTCACGATTCCTGCCGCCAACTGGGACGCGCTGAAATATTACAACACGCACACGATCAGCGTCACGGTGACGGATTCAAACGGCATGGCGAACACGCAAACGTATACCTTTAACAAGGCGTTGGCGAATGATGCCTCACTGCTCGAAGGAGCGAAAGCGGCGAAGGACGGGAAAGACCGCATCAGCACGAAGCGGGACGGGATTGCCGGGCAGGTCGGATTACCACCGGGGAGTACGTTTGATGCGATTAGTGCGGCGATTGATTCTAGGAATGTTGTTAAACGCCAATCAGGAATTGCGACAGCGTCGGGTGGACAGATTGTCGTGAACACACTGCTTTTCATGCCAAAAGCAATTACATTAAAAGCATCGACCGGCTCGACTGGTGTTTACAATGAATCGATAGGTCTCAATGAAACGCGTTCTGGTACAACACCGAACCCAAACGCCTTCACCAACATTACAGCGACGAGTTTCACTGCTGGAATCGGTGGAACTACCACTGGCACTACTGTTACATGGGAAGTGTTCGGATAAATAAGGAGGTGGCGCGATGCCAAAGGTAAACGGCAAAATCTATTACAACAACGTCACGGGCGATGTCCTCGTTATCGTCAATCAAAATGAGGGCGTGTGGATTCGGGAGACGACGTTCGCGCAGGACGTGGCGACGTACCCGCAACTCAAGGAACTCGATAAAAACGTCATCAGTGTGCTGAAGCTCGCGTGGGATCAATACAAGGAGGACTTCATGACACAGCAGGCGGTCAAAGTGGTGGCAGGTGAGATCAAGTGGCAACCGATTGGCGTCAATCCTCCGCCACCGCAAGACAAGCCGTTCAGTGAACGCTTGAAGGAAGTGGAGTCAGAGAGAGAGGTGATGACCGCACGAGTCACCGATCTAGAAGATTTAATTTTGTTTATCACTGGTATGTAATCATAAAAAGGAGAGTGGAGTTGATGAGTATTATGTATAAATTCGTATTGCGTATGTGGAAAGAACGTCGTTGTGATGAGGCGTATATCTTGTTCCAGGTTGAAGAAGGTCGTCTCACGCAAGAGGAAGCAGATGCCATCCTTGCAACACCGCAAAACCCAATCGTCACACTGTAAGCGCCTCGGGCGTTTTTATTTTGGCGTCCTCCGGGGCGCTTTTTCTTTTTACCTCACATCCAACTCAATCACACTAGGGGGTCATCGCTTGGAAGGAGCTACCGACATGGATTCCATCATCCAGACCGTACAAAATCATGGAGAGCGCATCACGCTACTTGAGCAGTCGGACGAAAAGATGCGGGGCGACATTACGTCGATCAACGATAAACTTAGCGCCGTCGAGCGTTCACAATTCAAGATTGAATCCACGCTCCACGATGTCTCCCGCGAGACACGCTCGGTCATCCGAGACTCGCAGGACATGACACGTGGGCTTTTTAAATCACAGGAACTCGTCATCTCGCAACTGGCGACCGCCTTTGAAAACGAAGCGGGACGACAGCATAAAGAGAACACGCTTAACGTCGAGGTCCAGGACAAGCGGAGCGAACGCATTTGGGCGGCCATCGGAAAGTGGTCGCTCATCATCGTTCCAACACTCGGCGGCATTGCGACGTTACTCAATATTTTCTATAAATGAGGAGGCTACACCATGACATTATCCGTCAACTGGCTGATTGAAAAAGCCAACCGCAAGCTGAACGCACCGGGCATGGACAAAGACGTCGCAGACATCACCCGTGCCGTCATCAAGGAACTCGCGCCGAAAGGGATTTACGTCGGGGTTGCGCAAGGCTATCGCTCGAAAGCGGAGCAAGACGCTATCTATGCACAAGGACGCACGAAACCCGGCAAGATTGTCACATGGGCACGAGGCGGGTACTCCAATCACAACTACGGTGTCGCTGTTGATCTGTTTGCCTATTCTAACGAGGGTTCAGAAGCCATCTTCCTTGAACCGCATGATAAGCGTTCCGTCGCGCTCGTTAAGGCGATGAAACAACGGGGCATGGAGTGGGGCGGTGACTGGGTCAACAACCGGGATTACCCACACTTCCAGTTGTATGATGCGGTGCGTGGTCAAAAGAAACCTTCGGTTGCGAAACCATCCGCCAAACCCGTTAGCAAGCCTGCTGCTAAACCGCAGGGTGACGGTAAGGCAATCGTTCCAGTCCCTAAACACCCACTGTTCCGAACACAAGAAGCGAAGAAGATGGTCAAAAAAGACATCGAACGAGTCCAACGCGCCGTCGGTGTACCAGTGACAGGGAAATTCGATGCGGCAACCGAGAAGGCAGTCAAAGCTTATCAGAAGCGCAAGAAGCTCGATGCAGACGGCATTGTTGGAAAAGATACCTGGAACATGCTCTTTTAATTCAAACGAAACGGGGAATTGATATGAACGAAAAAACAGTTGCTTTTATCCGACTCGCCATTCCGCTGTATGCTTTCCTCAACGCGACCCTGCTTGCTATGGGGTACGACCCACTGCCATTCGAATCCGAAAAGGTAGATGCCTTTGTCACGGGCGCGATCGGTGTGATTGGTCTCATCGCCGCTTGGTGGAAGAATAACAACGTCACGCCGGAAGCGCAGAAGATGCAACGGTCACTGGATGACAAGAAATCCTACAATCGATTGAATAAGTTATGACCACGCCTGCCCTCACGGGTGGGCTTTTTTTTGTTGCGCAAAAAGAGTGCCCGTCAGGACACTCCCAGTTGCATGCGTAATTGTTCCTCGAAGCGTTCCCGCTTCATCTTGCTTTGCGTGACGTCGAGTTGCATCAGCGTTTCCGTCTGCTTGAGCACATCGACCTGCAAGCCTTTCGTCAGACGTTCGAGTGCGGCGAGGATCTCAGGTACCTCTCCCGACAGCACGATCTGCGTCTTGTTTACCAGCATCACTTTCATAATGCCCTCCCTTGTGTAAACAGTGCGACGGTCAATGCTTAATGATACCCCGTGTGGGTATGAGTTAAACGGCACCGCATCTGCACAGATTCTGCACATGCACAGCAAAACGCACATTTATTCATCTGATTACATCCGGAAGGAAGTGGGATAAAACCGTCATTGTCGACTAATCTTTTATTCCATTTGCTTCTATATAATGCAGTTACACTTTTCAAATTTTGGTCATGAGAATGTCGTCAAGAGGAAAGACTGTTGAAATAATCAGCGTGCTTTAAAAAGGTATAATGAAAAATTTGATTTTGTTCAATGTATATAAAAAAGCGATACGACTGACCTGATGAGGGTGTCGTATCGCGAATCATCAATCGGTAAAAACAATCTTGTCATAGGCAGCACGAAAACGATTGAGGGCTTCGTCAAGTTGACTGCGGGGACAGCCGAAGTTCAAGCGTTCAAATGCTAGGGCGTTTTCTCCGAATGGTTGACCGTGTGTCAAGGCCAGTCCGGCCTGCTCAACCAACCAGTTGGCGCGCTCCGCTTCGTCAAACGGCAGAGCGTGGCAATCGATCCACAGTAAAAACGTCGCATCGGGTGAAATCACCGTCAAGCGGGGCATTTCAGATTGGATCCGTCGCACCGCATAATCCCGATTCGCTTCCAGATAAAGAAGTAACTCCTGGAGCCAGCGTTCACTGTCTGGATTCGTATAGGCAGCGACGATGGCTGTTGCCGCAAAGGCATTCGGATGAACAAAGTGTGCTTGTTGCACTTGTTCGATTTTTAAGCGCGTCTCTGCATGAGGGACGATCAAATAAGAAGCATACAGCCCGGGAATATTAAATGTTTTCGATGGCGCACTGACTAAAACGACCTGTTCATAATCAAACGAAATAATTGGATGGTGGGTCGCTCCGGAAAAAATCAAATCGGCGTGAATCTCATCAGACAAGACGTAGACGTCGTGTTGTTTCGCCAATGCGATGATTTGCTCCAATTCGGACCGGCTGAAGACACGACCGGTCGGATTATGAGGGTTACATAAAATGATCATGCGAGCAGTCTTTAATTGTTGTTCGAGCAGTAAAAAGTCGATTTCATACCGACCGTCCACCAACCGAAGAGGGTTTTCAATCAGTTTGCGGTTGTTTGCTTGCACGACATGATGAAACGGCGGGTAGACCGGTGTTTGAATGATGATTTCATCCTGTTCCTCGGTCAATGCCAATACACTGTGCGCAAGCGCAGGAACAACCCCGCTCGAATACAGAATCGTCGACGAATCGACCGACTGATCGTAACGTTTTACAAACCAATGTTGAATGGCAGATTTCGCCTCGTCTTCAAACAAGGAATATCCGAAATGTCCACTTGCTGCTCGTTTTATCAGTGCTTTTGTGATGGAGTCGGCAGGACGAACATCCATGTCAGCGACCCACATCGGAATCAACTGATCAGATCCAAATAATTGTTCCAAACCATCCCATTTGGCAGATCCGGTTTTTCTTTTTTCCACCACTTCATCAAAGGAGTATTCTTGCATCTGTCTTCATTCCTTTCAAAATAGAATTGCTACTGTCTTCACAGTACCGAACGGGCTTCATTTCGGCAAGTTCGAAAAATAAAGGTTTTAAACGGAAGGTGCTTGGGAAAACTCAATACCGTACACAAAAAAAAGGACGGAGTGGATTTTATGTTACATTCTAAAGTGTTAGTAGGACGATCACCGGAAGAGCTCGAAGAACGACTGAACCAATTCTTTGAGGAAAATGGTGTCGGATCAAATTCGATCATCACACTCAAATTCTCGACATTCGTTGCGTCGAAAGCGGATGAACATTATTCTGTGTTGATTGTTTTTGATAACTCATTAACCAAAACAGTCCTTTAATCGCAGGAGCAGTTATGGGAAGTAAGATTTCCTGTAACTGTTCTTTTCTATTTTTTTGAAAAAGTTGAAATTGGGAAACGGATACGTTATACTAATATTAGAAAAAACAGGCTTCCGTAGGTTAATGGCAGACCTCAGCAATGGTAATGCTGCAGTGCGAGTTCGATTCTCGCCGGAAGCATCAAAATAAACAGGTCTTCCGTCACAAGTCAATCACTTGAACGGAGGACCTGTTTTTGTTTGGAACAGGAACTGACCTTGAAGGAGAAATCGATGAATTCATTAAATATTTCGATTGGCAATGAAATCAAGCGGATCCGGCAAGAGCGGAATTGGACACAATCTGAATTGTGCCGGGGCATCTGTAGTCAGGCAGAAATCAGTAAGATTGAAAATGGACGGAATTCACCGACTGTTCACTTACTTCAACAGATTGCTGAACGGTTACATGTTTCGGTCTCAGCTTTTTTTATCGATGAGAAGGAAAAAAATAATTTTCAAACGATGGATCAAGAATTAATTCAACTGATGCGTTTAAACCAACATGCTGAAATGTTTCAACGAATTGATCAATATTTGACAGAAGCCACGGATAAGGATGTAATCATTTTATTGCGTTATCATAAACTGATTATCGAAGAAAGAACAAAGATGATGGATTATCGAACATGTATTTCACAATTGCTGAATATGACGACAGATGAAAAAATGGTTGAAGAATCATTTTTATTATACTTAAGAATTCAAATGTCAATTGCGATTTTATACACGAATTATGGTGAGTACCGTCATTCGGATGCAATCTATTTGTCATTACTAAAGGACGAATATCATACAGTTGAATATAAAAAAGTAAGACTTAAAATTTTATATAATTACATTCGGAATTTGATTAAACAAAAGGACTATATAGCGATTTTAAAAGAAACTGAATCGGCAATTAACGAAAGTAATCACTTACAGGATTTAAGTTATCTGGGGCACTTTTATTATCAGCGGGGATACGCTCTGGAACAGTTAGACAGTCCATTAAAATTGATTCAAGATTCCTATACACTGGCGTATGGAATTTTTCTGGCGACAGAAAATACTTCGTACGCAAATATACTAGAAGAACATTTAGCTGATGTGATGTATTTTTCTTTGAAATAGACCCAGAAACTAATTTTGCGACAGCAGTCAGAAAGCAGTAGAAAGGTAAATTATGATGACATCATTGCCCCACATGATCGGAAACGAAATCAAACGGATCCGTAAGCAAAAAAAAATGACACAAAAAGAGTTATGCGATGGTATATGCAGTCAAGCAGAAATTAGTAAAATTGAAAATGGTCGAAATTCGCCGACGATCGACTTGTTGCAACAAATTGCCAAACGTTTGCGAGTGCCACTGTCCTTGTTATTTCGAGACCAGCTCGAAAGTGACTCCTTTCGAGAGGCGGATAATCATTTATCGAGTCTGTTTCGCGAGCAGAAGTATCAAGAGATGAGACAAGAATTATCACAATCTGATGCAACGCATCATAATGAGATTCTTTTGTTGAGAGCATACTTTACAATTTTGTTAGAGGTGAAGACTGACAAAATCGATTACCGTACAGCTTCAACGTTACTGTCACGATTAACGGATCAGGAAGATATTTGGTATGAATCCCCCAAAATGTACATTCGAATTAAAATGGCGATTTCAAATTTATATGCTGAAAATGAACAATATCATTTAGCCGAGCGAGTATACGAAGAATTGGAACAATTATCATACGATACGGAAGAGTTAAAGAAACAATTGATTAAAATCTATTACAACCATTCACAATTATTAACGTTCGAGAAAAAATATGAAGCCGGCTTAAAAATTACCGAAAAAGGATTACGTTACAGTTTGTCACTCAATGATGCCTCTTTTATCGCTCATTTTTATTATCAACGTGGCTATTACCATGAGGTGATGCAAGGAGATACGTTAGCGACACAGTCTGATTACACGATTTCATATGCTCTTTTTCGGGCATTTCATCTCGAAACGTATGAAAAAATCGTTCTTAAAGGAAAAGAACGATTTCTCTTATTCTCATTTTAAAATCGTTGCCCAGCCTTCTCGCAAGCAGAGAGGGCATTTTTTATGAGTTCATCGGCCCGGTCCGGATATTGTTGATGACCTTCGAGAATGATCGTTTCGACATCTTCGATTCCAAAAAAACGAAGGATGTCGACCATGTAGCGGACAGCATGATCCGAGCTAACTTTGTCAGGTGTCGAGTAATCACCGCCACGTGAATGGAGCAACAAGACGTGTTTCCCCGTTACGAGTCCAACAGAACCTTCAGACGTATAACGGAATGTCTGACCGGCCTGTGCCAAGTAATCCATATAATTATGGAGCGGGGCAGGAACGGTCAAATTCCACATCGGGAAGGAAAAAACGATTTTATCCGATTCGAGGAAACCGGTCAGGTACTCCTGTAACTTTTCAACCGGAACACTTTCTTCAGCGTCCAGAGATTCACCCCGAAACAGTTTTGCCGCAGATGTGGCGAGTTTCAGGTCAAAAAAAGGCAGGCGTTCTTCGAATAGATTTAAGACGACAATCTCATCTTCCGGGTGATGTGTCCGGTAACTGGACAGAAACGTTTCGTTCATCTGTGAACTGATACCTTTTGATTGATGGGTGCTGTCATTGGCTTCGATAAATAATAAACGGCTCATAGGATGGCACTCCTTTCATTCTTTAGTATTGAATTACCCGAAAGAGTCACTCCTTAGACGTCAATCGATTAACCAGTTTCGTGGAGGATTTAGGTTTTAATTCCATCTAGATAAGGAAAAAGAGAGGAGGAAGAAACGGAAAAGAGGGGATGATATGAAGGTGCACGATCGATCTTCATCAGCAAATCTTCACTATCATCGTGAAGTGAAGGCGAATTACCGACTATTCGGAATGATCATCTTTGTATTGACCAGTTGCGGATCCGCTCTATACGTCTTCTCCAGTGCTTTAAGCCGATCGGGACTGGAATGGTCTGATGGTTGGCGGGCGGGTTTGATTTTTATTGTCGGATTAGTTCAGCTTCTGATTGGAAAAAGTAATCTGTCAGACCAGTTGAAACCGCATGTTATGTCGAGTGTGTTTTTATTGATTCCTTTCATTAATTATCCCTATATCGAAAGTGGTGCTCAGACAGTGTGGGCGACATCGCTGTTATTTTTATTAACGTCACTCGTCGTCATTAACCGGACGATGTTGCTGTATGCAACAGGCATCAGTATCGTGTCATTGCTTTATGTTTGGTTCGAGGCACCGTCAGGAACGTCTGTATTTACGGCGACAGATCACATCGCCCGTATCGGCTTGATTTTGATTGCAACATTAATCAGTTTATTGATTCACACACAATACGTGACACGACTCGAACGGAATATTGATTATTTGACCCGCTTGAAGGAACAAGCCTTTTTTGATCCGGTCACGGAACTTGCGAACCGCTCTTTTTTTGTGATTGAAACGGAAAAAAAAGCAACGTCAGGAGATCTGATCTGTCTGATTGATCTCGATGATTTCAAAACAGTAAATGATGCGTTTGGTTACCGAACAGGGGATCGTGCCCTCCATGTCATCGGGAGTCGATTGATGACGCAGTTTTCGGACTGTATTGTGGCGAAAGCGAGTGGCAGTGCATTTCTATTGCATGCAGATTCACATCATTCGGCACAAGGGTTATGCGATGAAATTTTATCCAGTATCTCGGAGCGTGTCCAAATTGATTTTAAACAAATCAATTTAACAGCAAGTATCGGTGTCTCTTTTGTAAACGGAGAATCAATTGACCATGTGATCAATGATGCAGAAATCGCGCTGTTCACCGCTAAATCCAATCGGAAAAATACATTTGCCATCACGGATCAAGCGACTCAAAATGAACGGAAGCGGGCGATGCAGTTGACACGTGACTTATATGATGCCGAACTCGATCGAGACTTTTTTGTATTATTCCAGCCACAGGTCGGAGCGAGCAGTCATCGTATTACGGGAGCGGAGGCGCTCGTCCGCTGGAATCATCCGAAATACGGTCTCATTTCTCCGCTTGAATTCATTCCACTCGCAGAACGGACACGATTCATCGAAACACTTGGCGGATGGGTGATGCGTAAAGCTTGTTTACAAGGAAAATGTTGGCTCGAACAAGGCAGAAAACCGATTACGATTGCCGTTAATGTATCTCCTTGGCAATTACGTCAGCCGGATTTTACGGAAAAAGTTCTTGAGATCTTAAAGGACACGGGATTTCCTCCTCATTTGCTGGAAATTGAAATGACGGAACATATCTTCGTCGAGGGGACGGTGCAAATCATCGATACATTAAATGAATTACATCGATACGGCATCCGGATTGCCTTGGACGATTTTGGAACCGGTTTTTCATCGATACAGACACTCGTCAAATTGCCGTTTGATCAATTGAAAATCCCGAAAGAAATTGTTCAAGAAGCCATCGATTCAGAAGAAAAACGTGCCATCGTCGAGATGATTATTCAACTGGGGAAACGTCTGGATATGACGATTGTCGCAGAAGGCGTCGAAATGACGGCGGAAGCGGAATTGTTGCAACAGCTAGGATGCCATACGCTTCAAGGCTATTTGTTTCACAAACCATTGGAGGCGTTATATATCGAGCCGTTGCTCGATCGACATGCTTAAAAGAAAAGCTCAACTATTTTTTCGAACGTCACGAGACGTCCAAGGAAAAAATAGTTGAGCTTTTTGGTTACAGGTAACGTGCGAACCGGCGTTCCAGCACTTCTTGTCCGGCAGCAATGACGGCACAAATACCCCAGTAAATGAACGCAATGACAAAATAAACGGTCATATAATCAAACTCACGTCCACCGACGATTTTGGCACGTTGGAAAATTTCAGGAACCGTAATCATGGCAGCCAGAGAAGAGGCTTTGACCAAATCGAGTAAGACATTCGATAACGGCGGGATGGCCAGTCGGACGGCTTGCGGTAAAATGATCCCCACAAAAACCCGGTAGCGGGAGAGTCCCAAGGATTGGGCCGCCTCCCGCTGACCACGATCCACGGACAAGAGCGAGGAGCGGATGATTTCTGCCATATAAGCGGCACTGTTTAGGCTGAACCCGGCAACGGCAGCCGTGAGGGCATCCAGTTGGATGTTGATGACCGGCAGTCCAAAATAAAGCATAAAAAGTAAGACTAAGATCGGTACACCCCGCATGAATGAAATGTAGAGTGTCGCGACGATACGTAACACCCGAGACGTGGATAAACGGGCCAAAGCGAGCAGCAAGCCGAGTCCGAGACCAATCACCATGCTGAGAAGTGAAATCCAAAGCGTGTGACCAAGCCCTCCCAAGATGTAAGGGAAGGCATCGACCGCTAATTCGGGATTAAAGACGGACCGCCATTCAATCGTATCGAAACTAATCAATTCACATCGACGATCGTCGTTTTGACATCAGGCATTTTTGAAACGTCTTTGTCGGCATAAAAGGTTTTAGATAATTTAGCGAGTGTTCCGTCTTTTTTCATTTCATCGATTTGAGCATTGATATTTGATTGCAATTCCTTGTTGTCCAGATCCATGATGAGACCAACTTGGCTTGGATTGTAGGCAATATCAGGATGGATCGTAATATCAAAGTCTTTGAAGAAGTCGATTGCCAGACTTTGGAGATAGTAGTCGTTTAGAATAACATCGGTTCGACCGTTAGAAACATCGCGTAAATACTGATCATTCGTGGCATTGTCATACGTGACTTCTTTGGCGCCATATTTTTTTGCGATCTGCATATACGTCGTCGTGGCTTCACCGGCGGCTTTCTTTCCTTTCAAATCCTCGAGTGATTTGATGCCGGAAAGGTCACTTTTACGAACGATGGCTGTTCCATACGTGTATTTATATGGTTTAGAGAAAGCAAATTTTCCTTTTCGTTCTTCCGTGATGGTAATATCATTGGCGGCTAAGTCAACTTGACCGGTGTTGACGCTTGTCAACATCCCGTCAAACGACATTTCTTTGAACGCCACTTTTAAGTCAAGACGCTTGGCTACTTCCTTGACGACTTCAACATCAAAGCCCGTTAATTTGTTGTTTTTTTCTTCATGGAACGATGTAGGGTAAAGCGTCCCAGCTGTCGCAACCGTTAAAGTCCCATCTTTCTGAATTTTATCATATGCGGTGAGTTTTTTTTCTTCTTGACCACATGCACCAAGCAACAGGGTAGTTCCTGCTATCAAGAGCCCTGTCCATTTTACAGATTGTTTCATCGGTTACATTCTCCTTTTCTAGCGAACACAGATAATTTACTTCTATATTAAAAATACCACGTCTAAATCTATTGGTGCAAAAATGAGTGATGTCTAAAAAAAAAATTTTAAGAAAAAAGTTTGGAATAAAATTATTCATCTTTATGTAAGCGTTATCATCATTGATTTGAAGCCTACCAATGATTTGGAAGACGTAAAATACAAAAATATACATAGTAGCGAATAAACATAAAAGGGTGTAAAGTATATTTTAACTGAATATACAGAAAATTTAGAACGGGTAGGAGCGTGGTACTATGTCATTTCATCAAATGCCGCAACGGCAAGGACTTTATGATCCGAAACAGGAACACGATGCGTGTGGAATCGGTGTTTATGCTCATCGGACGGGACGAGCGAGTCACGAAATCGTTCAAAATGCCTTAAACATGTTGTGTCAGATGGAACATCGGGGTGGTCAAGGGAGCGATGCGAAAACAGGAGACGGAGCAGGCATCCTGACGCAACTGCCGGATCGTTTATTCCGTCAAGCTCTTCGGAATGTCAGTCTGCCACCTAGTGGGGACTATGGAGTCATGATGATGTTTCTTCCACGGGAGGATCGTTTACGTCAGCGACTGGAACGCGCTTTGGAATCGATCATTTTATCAGAAGGGCAACGGTTGATCGAATGGAGAACCGTTCCTGTCTCGAATACAGTCATCGGTGAAAAAGCCCGTCAGACAGAACCCGTCATTCGTCAATGTTTCATCGAGGCAAAAAAGGTCGAAGGGTTGGCGTTCGAACGCACGCTGTTTTTGATCCGCCGGTTGTTCGAACGAGAAGCAGAACGACTTGGGATTGAACAGTACGTGCTGAGCAGCTCAAGTGAAACGATTGTCTATAAAGGGCTTGTCACAACGGATCAACTCGGCTTGTATTTTGATGATTTACAGGATGAGCGGTATCAATCTGGTTTTGCCATCGTCCACTCCAGATTCAGCACAAATACATTTCCAAGTTGGAAACGGGCCCATCCGAATCGCTATTTGATCCATAACGGAGAAATCAATACGTTGCAAGGGAATATCCGGGCGATGCGGAGCCGGGAAAATAACTTGGCAAAAACGACGTATGGACGCCGAGCCAAAGATGTCTTGCCGATCCTTGATGAATCAGGCAGTGATTCGTCGATGCTTGATAATGCGTTTGAGTTTTTATACTTGTCGGGGCTGACGTTGGCCGAAACAGCATTGATGCTTGTACCCGAACCATTTGAGCATACAGAGGTCCGGCCGGCGAAACGCGCATATTACGAATACCACAGTACGATGATGGAACCTTGGGATGGTCCCTCAGCCATTGTATTCACGAACGGAAAACAAATTGGGGCGACACTTGACCGAAATGGATTACGGCCGGCACGGTACATGATGATGCGGGACGGACATTTCATGTTGTCTTCTGAATCAGGTGTCCTCCCGGTGCCGGAACATGACATTTTGTTTAAGAAACGACTTGTTCCGGGTGAGTTGTTGTTACTTGATTTTGCTTCTGGTCAATTGATGTCCGATGAAGAAGTCAAACGGGAACTCGCCATGCGTCATCCGTATGCGGAATGGTTGGCGGAAGAGTTAGTGACGTTGCCGGGAGACGTTCCAAAAGAGGATGTCGTGAACCTCGGGACATTACAGCGTTTGTTCGGCTATACCCGAGAAGATATCGATCAGTATTTGATTCCTTTGGTCGAGGAGAAAAAAGATCCGCTCGGAGCGATGGGGACGGATATCCCATTAGCCGTCTTAAGTGAACGTCCACAATCGCTGTTCCGGTATTTTAAACAGTTGTTTGCCCAAGTGACGAATCCGCCAATCGATGCGTTGCGCGAACAAATCGTCACCTCGACGATGACGTGGTTAGGTCAGCAGGGGGAACTGTTGACGCCGAACCGTCGGAATTGCCGCCGGATTCGACTCGCTTCACCAATCCTCATCCCGTCGGAAGGAGCGGCCTTAAAACAAACCAAACTGGTTTCGAGAACACTGTCGACATTATTTGAAGGTTCGCTCGAAGAAGCACTGGAAACGTTGCTGGAACAAGCAGTCCATGCCGTCCAGGGAGGCTGTGAACTGCTTATTCTCTCCGACCGGAACGTACGGCCGGGGGCAGTACCGATACCGATGCTTCTTGTGACGAGTGCCGTCCATCATCACTTGATCCGGGAAGGATTACGAACAAAGGTCAGTTTGATCATCGAAGGCGGAGAAGTCCGTGAAGTCCATCATTTTGCAGCGTTGATCGGATACGGGGCGGATGCCGTTCACCCATACCTGGTCTATGCGACCTTACAAGATGCCGTGCCGGAAACGATGACGGATTACGAAGAGCGTTACCGGGCTGCCGTGACGGAAGGCGTCGTCAAGGTCATGTCCAAGATGGGGATTTCGACGGTCTTCAGTTACCGCGGTGCCCAAATCTTTGAAGCAATCGGCATTTCCGAGCAAGTCATTGATCGGTATTTCACGGGAACGGTCTCACAATTGGGTGGTCTTTCACTTGCCTTGATTGAAGAAGAAGCGGTTCGCCAACATGAAGAGGGCATCAAGCGGACGCACCTCGAGTCGGGCAGTGTATTCCGCTACCGGCATGACGGGGAGCACCATGCCTTTAATCCGGCGACGATTCATCTGTTGCAACATGCTTGCCGGACTGGACGATATGAATTGTTTAAAACCTATTCGGCCCGGATTCAAGCAGAGCCGGCGACGTTTTTACGTCATTTGATGACCTTTCAGGAGACGACGCCGATTCCGCTCGAAGAAGTCGAGCCGGTCAGTGAAATCGTGAAGCACTTCAAAACAGGAGCCATGTCTTACGGTTCTTTATCAAAAGAAGCCCACGAAACGTTGGCGATCGCCATGAACCGTTTGGGCGGGAAAAGCAACAGCGGTGAAGGCGGCGAGGAGGAAGAACGCTATCAGTTGGACGAAAACGGGGATTCACGGATGAGCCGAATCAAACAGATTGCGTCCGGTCGGTTTGGTGTGACCAGTCATTACCTCGTTCATGCCGATGAACTGCAAATCAAGGTGGCTCAAGGAGCAAAACCGGGCGAAGGCGGACAGTTGCCGGGTGAAAAAGTCTACCCGTGGATTGCCCGTGTCCGAGCATCGACACCGGGTGTAGGGTTGATTTCACCACCGCCGCACCATGATATTTATTCGATCGAGGATCTGGCGCAACTGATCCATGATTTAAAACGAGCCAATGATGAAGCACGGATCAGTGTCAAGTTGGTTGCCAAAGGTGGTGTTGGGACGATTGCGGCAGGTGTTGCGAAAGGATTGGCTGATGTCATCGTCATCAGTGGTCACGACGGGGGAACGGGTGCTTCGCCGAAGACGAGTATTCAGCATACGGGATTACCGTGGGAATTGGGGCTGGCTGAAACGCACCAGACGTTGGCCTTGAATGGTCTGCGCGAACGGGTCGTTCTGGAGACCGACGGCAAACTGTTGACCGGACGTGATGTCATCATCGCCGCAATGCTTGGGGCGAACGAGTACGGATTTGCGACGGCACCGTTAATTGCCGTCGGCTGTATCATGATGCGGGCATGCCACCTCGATACGTGTCCGGTCGGTGTCGCGACACAAGATCCGAAACTGCGCGAGAAATTTACGGGATCGGCGGATCACGTCGTACATTTCATGGAATTCGTCGCAGAAGAAGTTCGGGAATATTTAGCGCAATTAGGCGTTCGGCGTTTGGCCGATTTAGTCGGACGGACTGATTTACTTCAGGCGTCAGACCGGTTGACGACGCACTGGAAAGCGTCGAGTCTCGACTTGTCCCGTCTGTTCGTCATGCCGGATTATTCGGCGACGACGCAGGAATTTCAGCAGCATCACGTGTCGGCGTCATTTGACGGACGAGAATTGGCAACACGGATATCCGATCAATCCTTTGCCGAGCCGCAAACGTTCACGTTCCCAATCACTAATACGGACCGCGCAATCGGAACGAATACCGGAGCACGCCTGACCCGACTGCACGGGGCGATGGGACTTCCGTCGGACCGGTTGACGCTTCAACTGAATGGATCCGCCGGTCAAAGCTTAGGTGCATACGTCCCGCGGGGCATGACATTGAATGTCGTCGGAGATGCCAACGATTATGTCGGCAAAGGGTTGTCCGGAGGAATCATTACGGTCCGACCACCGACGAAATCAAGTTACGTCTCGTCAGATCAAGTCATCATCGGCAACGTGGCGCTTTACGGGGCGACGAGCGGCGAACTGTACGTCAACGGTCAGGCCGGGGAACGGTTTGCTGTTCGGAACAGCGGGGCAACAGCAGTCGTCGAAGGAATCGGAAATCATGGTTTGGAATACATGACGGGAGGAAGTGTTGTCATCTTAGGAGACGTCGGATTGAATTTTGCGGCAGGAATGTCGGGCGGTGTTGCCTACGTCTTGCCAAAAGACTTGGCGCGATTCCAAGCACGTGTCAATCGGGAGCTCGTGACGACGGGAGCAGTCACAGATCCAGAAGAAGCGACCCGACTCAAAACCTTTATCGAACGACACGTCGCGCGGACGAACAGTGAACAAGGTCATGCGATTCTCGCCAACTGGGATCACGTCCTCAGCTCGTTCATTCGTGTCATTCCGACGACATATCAAACCGTAACGACTTTAATGGCAGGCTACGCACAACAAGGACACAATACAGAAGAAGCGATGTTGTTGGCATTTGAGACGCACATCGGACGTGGAACAGGAGGGAAACGATGAACAGACGAGATCAATTCATGCATGTTCCCCGAAAGTCGGGAACTGAACGGGCGAGCAATGAGCGCATCGGTGACTTCGAGGAATACAAAGAACGGTTTTCAGAGGCGGAAGCCTCTACCCAGGCCAGCCGGTGCATGGATTGTGGGACTCCGTTCTGCCATGTCGGGGAGACGTATGGTCAAGTCAAGATTGGTTGCCCGGTCTACAATTTGATTCCAGAATGGAATCTTCTTGTAGAACAAGGGAATTTCCAAGAAGCGCTCGTCCGATTGCAACAGACCAATAATTTTCCGGAGTTTACGGGGCGGGTCTGTCCGGCTCCGTGCGAAGGATCGTGTACCCTCTCGATCAATGAACCGGCTGTTTCGATCAAACAGATTGAACGGACGATTATCGACATCGGTTTTGAGAAAGGGTGGGTACAACCCCGGATACCGACCGTCAGAAGTCAACACCGGATTGCGATCGTTGGTTCAGGACCTGCCGGTTTGGCAGCGGCCGATCAATTAAACCAAGCGGGTCACCAGGTGACGGTGTTCGAACGGGAAGACCAAATCGGCGGGTTATTGACGTACGGAATCCCGGCCATGAAACTCTCAAAAGACGTTGTTGCCCGCCGTGTCCGCTTGCTTGAGACGGAAGGCATCCTGTTTAAAACCGGAGTGACGATTGGTCTCGATGTCTCACTTGAACAATTAAAAGTAGATTACGAAGCCGTCATCCTCTGTGTCGGAGCGACTGAACCAAGAAAACTCTTGGACGTCCCGACAAGTGGTGTCGGATATGCGATGGACTATTTGACCAGTGTGACGCGTCAGCTGTTGACCGGTCAACCCGTTCAGGATCAGCACGAGATGAAGGGGAAAGACGTCCTCGTCATTGGCGGCGGCGATACGGGAGCTGACTGCGTCGCAACGGCACTTCGCCAAGGCTGCCGCTCGGTCGTTCAGTTCGGGAAACACGAGATGCCGGGAACGGTTCGGGCCACCGATAATATGTGGCCGGATACACCAAATCTTTATACACTTGATTACGGATATGAAGAAGCACTTGCTCAATTTGGACGTGACCCACGGGAATATCTGATCGCCATCGAACGGTACACGACCAGCGAAACCGGGCAATTGACCGGTGTTTGGACGGTTCACAATGAAAAAATCCGCCATCCGGACGGTCGCATTGAATTTCAAGCGATTTCAGGTACCGAAAAATATTTTCCGGTCGATACGATGTTGATCGCAATCGGGTTTAGTGGTGTCGAACAAGACGTTTTACGCCATCTGGCAGTCGAGACGCACAACGGAAAAATTAAGACAACATCTTATGCGACCAATCAGGAAGGGGTCTTCGCAGCTGGCGATGCCCGCCGGGGACAATCACTGATTGTTTGGGCAATCCGCGAAGGGCGCGAGGTTGCAGAAGTGGTCGAGCACCATTTACGGACTTTACAGCAAACCGGTTGATTGATGTGACGACAAAAATGTTCGAGACTCCGTTGTGATATGCTCCCCAAAAAGTAGACAGTTGAAATAACAAAAACTGTCTACTTTGTGAACTGAACCATAAAAGTGAGACAATAAATGATTCGTCAGGCGACCTTGAGGACCTGAGTCCGGTATTCCATCGGGCTCAGGTTTTTTAGTCGTCTCTTGATACGGCGATGGTTATAGTACTTGATAAAAGCGATTGCTTCGCTCTTTGAGTTTTCAGTCACCACCTTAAATTGATGGAGGACAAAATATCGTAAGGACGGCTCTTTGGCACTTCGTAATCGAACAGAATGGACACGTTATCTAGAAGAGCTAAAGAGGGAGGCTGTTCGCGCAGTGCTCACTCAAGAGGAATCGCTCACTATTACGAAGGCTGGTTTTTGGATTTAAAAACATGTCGAAATACCAAGGGTTAACGAGTTGAATTTCCAAATCTTTAACATAAATCAGCGATCTTGTGTATAACAGATTTAGAATATTCGTTATCGAATATTTTTTTTTGTTTTTGCGTTGTACGCTAAAGAAACGGAACTTCCAATCATCCGATTCTTAATTAAGAGAAGGTGGAATTATGCTCAATTATAAAGTGAACGTATATATGACTAAGGGAACACGGTCAAAATCTAATCAATCTTCAAACGGAAAACATTTAATTTATACGAGTCAATTCATGTCACAAACACCCGTGCAATTACTGCATCAGTTATTGCTGAACCGGTTGACGCTTGAACAAGAACATTCTCCGCACTTGATGTACACGTTAGAAGTGAACACGGTCGTCGATCAATATGTCATCGATGTAAGGATCTATATAGAAGAAGAATTACCGGTAACAGTAGAACGAGGACTCATTGAATTGATTGAACGGGAAGAGGTCCGGCATCTTCCGTCGCTTGAAATCGGGAAACCGGATTACGCTGAATTTGCTCATTTGGTACTGCATGTCAAACTAGGAGCTGTCCGGGTTGATCAAGAGAAAATGCAGGATATCTTTGATGAATCTGGTGTCCAAGGAAAAATCATTCTTCAAAAAGAACGGAGTGACAGTCGTGAACCCTGTCATTCGATTCAACTGTTGATTGGCGGAATGGAAAAAAGTTTATACAGTCTCTCGCATTATCAACTGGATCCATTGTTCCGAAAACATGGACTCGTGATCCAATCGCTGAACCTGTTACCGTTTGATCTATTTTTAATCCGTGATAAGGTAGCGATGTTATCATCCGCGGATGCTACACGATTATGGATTGATGATATCTCCACTTCTAAAAACGGTCGTAGCCATCAAATTTGTTTTAAGGATGGTCAAGAATTCATGACCGTCATCTGCGATCTTCATGGTTCAATCCGTTCGTATAAGTGTTCTTGAACAAGCAATTGACGTTTAACATGGTTTCATTTCGGTTAAAACCTTTAGAGAAGAAGTTGAAGCTCAAGAATTGGAGATGAAAGCTATGTTGTCAGCAAAACAAATCGAAACGTTTAAAACACGTCTGCTTAAAGAAAAAGAGAAAACAGAAACGAACATCGAAAACCGCGAAGTGGACTACGATGCAGGAGAATTGTCGAGTTACGACAATCACCCGGGGGATTCAGGTGACGAGTTGTTCCTGCGAGAACGGGATCAGGCGATGACGGATATGCAGGAAGAGATGTTATCCGACGTTGATTTGGCGTTAAAAGCGATCGAAGACGGCACGTACGGAGTCTGCAAAGTATGTGGAAAAGACATTGAAATTGAACGTCTCGACATCATTCCGGAAACGTTGCTCTGCATTCAAGATGCAAAAGAAGAGGAAGAGCGTGAGGGGAACGATCCAATGTCTCGTCCGAGCGAAGAAGCAGTTCTAGATCCGTCCGTCACAGCAACTGGCAAAGATATTGACGGGGCGACAGACGGATTCAGCAAAGTAGGGGAATTCGGAAACTCTGACACGCCTTCAGATAAAGAGGACGGTATTGATCCGACTCGCTAAGTGAATCCATCAAATGTTCAACACGTCAATCCATTTCCGGATGACGTGTTTTTTGTTCGGATAAAAATATCGGAAAATTTTGACTTTTATTAAACATTTGGTACGATAGGTACGAGAAGACATTTCGTTAACACTAAAATGAAAGCGTATACATGAGATACCTTCTCGTTGTTTGACCATTTTAATTGAGGGAGGAACAAGATCATGATTTATGAGATTCCGAACACGCAAGGGTCAAAGGTACAGTACAAGGATCGTTATGAGAACTTCATTAACGGAAAGTGGACGGCACCGGTCGGAGGAGAATATTTTGATAATGTGACGCCGATTACCGGGAAAGTGTTGTGTCAAGTTGCCCGTTCAGGGAAAGAAGACGTTGAACTCGCGCTCGATGCGGCTCATGCGGCGAAAGACGCGTGGGGAAAAACGTCGGTCGCAGAACGGTCGAACATTCTAAATAAAATCGCCAATCGGATGGAAGAAAACTTGGAAATGCTGGCCTATGCCGAAACACTGGAAAACGGGAAGGCTGTCCGGGAGACGTTGAATGCCGATTTACCGCTCGCCATTGATCATTTCCGGTACTTTGCCGGTGTCATCCGGGCGCAAGAAGGATCGATCGGTGAACTTGACAACGATACGGTCGCTTATCATTTCCATGAGCCGCTTGGTGTAGTCGGTCAAATCATCCCGTGGAACTTCCCGATTCTGATGGCTGTCTGGAAACTGGCACCGGCACTCGCGGCAGGGAACTGTGTAGTCTTGAAACCAGCTGAACAAACGCCGGCGAGTATTCTATTGCTGACGGAACTGATTGAAGATTTGTTACCTCCGGGTGTCTTGAATATCGTCAACGGTTTTGGACTGGAAGCCGGAAAACCGCTCGCCTCGAGCAAACGAATCGCTAAAATTGCCTTCACGGGTGAGACGACGACAGGACGACTCATCATGCAGTATGCATCCCAAAACATCATTCCGGTTACATTAGAACTCGGAGGAAAATCACCGAATATCTTCTTTGCCGATATTATGGATACCGATGATGCCTTTTTCGATAAAGCGATTGAAGGCTTGTTGATGTTCGCCTTGAACCAAGGGGAAGTCTGTACATGTCCATCACGCGCCTTGATTGAAGAATCCATCTACGAACCATTCATGGAACGTGTACTTGAACGGGTCAAAGCAATCAAACTCGGAAATCCGCTTGATGCCGACGTCATGATGGGCGCACAAGCGTCGAGTGAACAAATGGAAAAAATCTTATCTTATCTTGAAATCGGAAAATCCGAAGGGGCGGAATGCCTGATTGGTGGCGAACGGAATCATCTCGACGGGGATTTAGCCGACGGATATTATATCCAACCGACGATTTTTAAAGGACATAATAAAATGCGGATTTTCCAAGAAGAGATTTTTGGTCCTGTTCTGTCGGTCACGACCTTTAAGACAGAAGAAGAAGCCCTTCAGATTGCAAATGACACGCTGTACGGATTAGGTGCAGGGGTTTGGACGCGTGATATGAATCGTGCATACCGATTCGGACGCGCCATTGAAGCAGGACGTGTCTGGACGAATTGTTATCATCAGTACCCGGCTCACGCAGCGTTCGGTGGATATAAAATGTCAGGAATCGGACGGGAAAACCATAAAATGATGCTCAACCATTACCAACGGACAAAAAATCTGCTCGTCAGCTACAGTCCGGATAAACTTGGTTTCTTCTGATCGAAGAAAGGATGTGGCGACATGGTCGAACGTGTACTTGCGACCGATGCCGGCTTGGAATTGATTGAACTGCTGAAAGCGAAA
This sequence comes from Exiguobacterium sp. S22-S28, assembly GCF_043359615.1. Taxonomy (NCBI): domain Bacteria; kingdom Bacillati; phylum Bacillota; class Bacilli; order Caryophanales; genus Exiguobacterium; species Exiguobacterium sp. S22-S28. The sequence goes on from NZ_JBHFFC010000028.1 coordinate 87,663, forward strand.
CACGGAGCGTTAATGTTTCATCAATCGGGCGGGTGTTGTGACGGCAGTTCCCCGATGTGTTTTGCAGAAGGCGATTTATTTTTAGGCGATCAGGATTTATTGATTGGTACGATTGGTGGCTGTCCGTTCTATATTCACGAGGATCAATATGCCTACTGGAAACATACACAACTCATCATTGATGTCGTCAATGGTCGAGGGGGAATGTTTTCCTTAGAAGGTGTCGAGGGGAAACGATTTTTGACACGTTCTCGCGCCTTTACGTCCGAAGAATATGCGGAACTCACGGCATCTGCCAAACCATAAAACGAAAAGAGAAAACACCTCGCTCAAATTTTTAAGTGATGACTCCTTAAAAATTCGAGTTGAAGGTGTTTTTTTAGTCCAAAAAGTCAAATGAGAAGTCCTGTTTTGTTTCTAAGCTGCGGCACGTTATAATTAAAAGATATTTTACAAAAGAAGAGGGCGAGACATGGCGACGTTTCAAGAGAAAACGTCAATCGAACCCATTTTAGCAAACCATTCCGAATTTCGGTCTGGGCATGTTTATTGGAGTACCATACCGGAAAGTCTAACAGCGCAGTCGATGGGTCCCGTCGATGAACTGAAAAAATCCAACATTGTTAGGAGGAAACAAGCATGCGTTATCCTTTTTTAGGCTGGACCGGACAAACGATTGGAGTGACAGCCCCGTCTTCTGGTGTGCCGGAAGACTTACATGGATTGCTTGAAGAAGCAACGTTACGTTTACAGGATCGGCAAATGACAGTCAAGGTTGGACAAACAGCTTGGACACAACAACAGGCGGCAAGTGCTCCGGCTCAAACGCGGGCAGACGAACTGAATGAAATGCTACAAAATCCGGATATCGATGCAATCATTCCACCCTTTGGAGGGGAGCGAGCGATTGATGTGTTACCGTTTCTGGATTTCGGACGTATTCCGGCAAAGTGGTTGCTCGGATATTCTGATATCAGTACTGTATTGTTTGCAATCACGGTCAAGACAGGCATCGCGACAGCGCATGGACCGAACTTCGTAGACATGCGAAGTGAGGAGTGGGACGAAACTACGGCAGCCTGGCGGCGTGTTCTGGCAACACCTGCCGGAGGGACGGTCACGCAGTGGACGTCTGATTTGTATCAAACCAAGTGGAACCATTCAGAACGACCGGACCGTTACATGTATCATCTCGATGCAACGACAGAGTGGAAAACACTGGATCCGGCACAAAAGCAGGCATCCGGTCGGTTACTTGGCGGATGCCTTGAGACGATTCGTCATCTCATCGGGACACCATACGGAGAAGTGGCAACGTTTCAGGAAAACCAAATCAACGCAGACCCTATCCTTTGGTACTTCGAGGTATCGGAAGCTAGTGCCACTGAGGTCCATCGTTCACTGATGCAAATGTACCTCGCCGGTTGGTTCGAGCACGCATCCGGAATCGTTTTTGGACGAACGGCAGGCGGACGGACCATTGAGGATTATACGATAATAGATGTCTATGAGACGTTTAAAAAAATGTTAGACATTCCGGTATTTTACGATCTCGACATCGGGCATCAACCCCCGCAACTGACACTCGTCAACGGGGCGTCGGCGACCATCACGATTCAAGGAAAAGATTCTAGAGTAGACATGACCTTTCAGTAATCTAGAAGAGGAGGACGATTATGGCAAATCGGAAGTTTCAATCGTTAGCAGCGTACAAACGGGTACATATCAATCCGGAGACACGACGGATGACGTTACCCGAGCCGTTTTACGATGCTTTACAACTAAATGACGAACTGATGTTGGCTCAAGTCGGTCAAGTATTGATCGTTCGAAATCCTGAAGAAATCGTAACGACAGAAACGGACTTGTTGGCTGAAATTGTCGATGAAGGATTTACGGGACAAGAATTGGTACAGGAATTTGCTTACCGTAAAGCACAACAGGAGCACCGTCTGCGTCAGCACATTTTACAAGAAGAGGATACGGCATCTTCAGCGCAGCTACAAATTGAGTTATAAGAGCGGATGAGGAGTGGACAGTGATGCGTAAACGAACAAAAATTGGTCTGGGTGTACTTGGATCAGGGATGCTTGCAGCGAGTTATTATTTTTATGAAATGGCAATCGCGACCAACCCTAAACCCTTTTTATCCAACAATCGTGATTTAAGCGACGAAATGGTCCGTTTGATGCAGCCGGGTCAAACGTGGATCAAAGAACAACCGCTTGAGCTGATTGAAGTAACAGCACACGATGGATTGACATTGCGCGGGCATTATTTGCCGCCGCTTGTTCCATCTGAACGGGTTGTGATCCTCGTTCACGGCTATGGAGGTGTTGGTACGGATTTAGCCGGATTTGCTTATTTGTATCACCAAGCCGGTTTCCATGTCATGATGCCGGATAACCGGGGACATGGAAAAAGTGATGGGAATTACATCGGTTTTGGATGGCATGACCGGGAAGACTGTCTCCGGTGGAGTGAATACTTGATTGCGCGTCTAGGTCAAGAAAGTGCGATTTTCTTGCATGGTGTCTCAATGGGCGGTGCAACGGTCCTGATGACGAGTGGGGAAAAGTTGCCGTCACAAATTAAAGGGATCATTTCTGACTGCGCGTACACGTCAGTCAATGCCGTCCTCGCCTATCAAATGAAACGGATGTACCGTTTGCCGCACTTTCCGTTTTTGGCGATGACCAGTATCTTAACGAAACTAAAAGCCGGTTATTTTTTCAGTGAGGCGTCAGCGATCAAACAAGTCAGACGAGCGACTGTCCCTATTTTATTTTTACACGGCGGTGCTGATACGTTTGTTCCGACTTCAATGGTCTATGAATTATACGAAGCCTGTCCGACGGAGAAAGAATTGGTTGTCATTCCAAATGCAGCCCACGCGATGGCTTATTTCGAAGATCCGGATACGTATGATGATGTGGTAGAACAATTCGTTCGCCGTATTTTGAATGAACAGCCAAAAGAAGTCTAAAAAAATCAATGAAACCGTTGACACGAAAACAACTATTTAGTATTCTAGTAACATAAATAGAAGTCGTCGTGGCGGAACTGGTAGACGCGCTAGACTCAGAATCTAGTGGTGGCAACACCGTGGAGGTTCAAGTCCTCTCGGCGGCATTTTAAAGCAAAAATAGGAGTACTCTTCGTAAGAAGGGTGCTCCTATTTTTATTTTGAAAAATTTTAATGTATGCCTTAATAAGTTAGTTCGTAAAATTTGAATTTTTCTGATAAAATATGTGTTAAGGAAAAATTTTTGAAGAAAATACAAGGAAGAAGGCATTTGCTTTCAAGAGAGGAGTAACAACATGAAAAAGCATTTATCGGTTTTATTTTTACTGCTTAGCTGTTTAATGGTATTAAGTGCGTGTAGCATCGGATCAAAAGACGAGGTTTCGAAAGACAAGACATACAAAGTCGGAATCGATGTCACATATCCACCGTTTGAATATAAAGACGGGGACACATATAAAGGAATCGATATTGACCTCATTAAAGCCATTGCGAAGGATCAAGATTTTAAAATCAAGTTTGAAGCAATGGATTTCAGCGGAATCATTCCAGCCCTTCAAGCCAATCAATTGGATGTCGCGATTGCTGGTATGAGCATCACGGATGATCGGAAAAAAGTCGTGACGTTCTCAGACCCTTACTTTAAAGCTGGGTTGATTTTAGTCGTCAAAGAAGATGAAAACAAAATCAAATCAGTTGATGATTTGAAAGGACAGAAAGTAGCTGTCAAAAAGGGAACAACAGGTGCAAAATATGCGACGGATAATGCAGATAAGTTAGGCATTACGGTCACACAATTCAACGACAGTCCTGCGATGTTCCAAGAAGTCAAAAATGGAAATGCTGCAGCATTGATTGAAGATTATCCAGTTATCTCATATGCAAACAAACAACAAAACCTGGGTCTGAAATTAGTCGGGGATCGTTTGAATGGTGATAATTATGGAATCGCCGTCTTAAAAGGTGAAAACGAAGAGTTGATGAAAAAAATCAACAAAGGATTGGCTAACCTCAAAGAAAACGGCGAGTACGATAAAATCGTCGATACGTATTTAAAATAAGCCATTTGAACGAATGACAAGGGAGTTGAGTCACTGATGGAAGTCGCAAAAACGGCGTTTCCGTTTTTCTTGGAAGGGTTACAAATTACCCTTTATATCTTTATCATCGCGGTCATTGTTGGATTTTTAATCGGCTTGATCGTCGCATTGATGCGTTTATCACCACTTAAGATTTTAAACGGAATCGCCATTGTCTATATCGATGTTATTCGGGGAACTCCCTTTATCGTCCAATTGTTCTTTATCTATTTTGGACTCAATTCGCTCGAGTGGCTGTCGATGGACCGGATGTATGCCGGGATTTTGACTGTCGCGATCAATGCTGGAGCCTACTTCGCTGAAATCATCCGGGCCGGGATTCAATCGATTGATAAAGGACAAACTGAAGCAGCCCGTTCCCTTGGTATGACGGGGCGTCAAACGATGACACAAATCATTTTGCCGCAAGCATTTCGTCGTATGTTACCGACGATTACAAATCAATCGATCATCAGCTTAAAAGATACATCGTTATTATCGATCATCGGCATCGCGGATTTGACGCAACAGGGACAAGTGCAACAGGCGACGACGTTTGAACCGTTCATCGTCTGGACCGTCGTCGGTCTGATGTATTTCGTCGTCATCTATCTCCTTTCACTGCTAGGGAAATTTTTGGAACGGAGGTTTACGCTACGATGAGTATCATTGAAGTGAAACAATTAAAGAAGTCGTTTGGCTCGAACGAAGTGTTAAAGGACATTTCCGTTGAAATCAAAGAAAAAGAAGTCGTTTGTGTCATTGGACCTTCTGGGTCCGGAAAAAGTACGTTTCTCCGCTGCTTAAACCGACTGGAAGATATTACAGGCGGCACAGTCGTAGTTGATACACACGACATCACGGATCCAAAAGTCGATATCAATAAAGTACGGGAAGAAGTCGGAATGGTTTTTCAACACTTCAACTTGTTTCCACATAAAACGGTACTCCAAAATGTGACGCTTGCACCGATGAAAGTCCGGAAGACCGAAAAAAATCAAGCAAAACAACGTGCACTGGAATTGCTGGACAAAGTCGGATTACGCGAAAAAGCGGATAACTATCCGGGTGAACTGTCCGGTGGTCAAAAACAACGGGTCGCCATTGCCCGTGCCTTGGCCATGAATCCGAAAATCATGTTGTTCGACGAACCGACGTCCGCGCTTGATCCGGAGATGGTCGGGGATGTTCTTGCCGTTATGAAACAGTTGGCACTCGAAGGGATGACAATGATTGTCGTTACGCACGAGATGGGATTTGCCCGTGAAGTCGGTGACCGGGTTCTTTTCATGGACGGTGGTTTCATCGTCGAAGAAAATATCCCGAGTCTATTGTTTGATTCGCCACAACACGAACGGACACAGTCGTTTTTAAGTAAAGTCTTATGACACACGAAATCGAGTATGGATGACCTTCAGGAAGGTTATTCATACTCTTTTTTTTAGAGAAAACATCAGTTTTCGCCTAGAGATGTTTGATTCATAAACAACACAGGGTACAGTCATAAGAAAAACTTATACATTTATGACTGAGAAATTGGGAATTCGAAACGCACTGACCTAAAAGAAGTAGTAATATAATAACTAAGGCAAACACTTTTGACATACAGGCCTTCGTTAAGAGTTGTGTTCGTACGCAATGTAAGGAACATGACGATTACCGAATTTTTATGTCATATGATTTGAAAGCGCTAACAGGTAGAGAGTTGGAAATATGCTGATTTTTCAACACGAAGTGTGAAATGAATGAAACGGGGGGAACCGTACATGGCAAGCCAGGATCAACAAGCATTTTATGGACCCAACCTTGGGTATATCATTGAATTGTATGAACGTTTTTTAGAGGATGCTTCTTCTGTTGATGAAGAGACACGGACATACTTTGAACAAAATGGTGCTCCGGTTGCAGAAAGCGTAATGAAACAGCCGGTCGAAACGGGAGATTTCGAAAAGTACTTGGCAGCGAGCCGGTTGGCTGATCAAATTCGGGCGAAAGGTCATCTTGCAGCCGATATTTATCCGCTCAAGGATCATCCACGCGAAACAGAGTTATTGGAACTCCGTCAGTTCGGATTAACCGAAGCCGATTTGCGGGGAATGCCTGTCACACTCGTTTGTCCAGAACCACCAGCTCATCTTCAAGATGCTTTTGAAGGCATCGAACACTTAAAAGCTCAGTATACAGGGGCGGCGGCTGTTGAATTTCAACATGTCGATGACTTGGATGAAAAGAAATGGTTGCGACAGAAGATTGAACAAGGTGCGCTGACAGCCAAGTTGACTGTTGATCAGAAAAAGCAATTGTTCAAACGATTGGCGGAAACGGAATTATTTGAAAAATATCTTCATAAAACATATGTCGGACAAAAACGTTTTTCAATCGAAGGACTTGATGCGATGGTGCCGTTGCTCGACACGATCGTCGGTCATTTAATTGCTAACGGATCGGAAACAATCAATATCGGAATGGCGCATCGGGGACGACTAAACGTCTTGGCACACGTTTTAGGAAAACCGTATGAAATGATTTTTGCAGAATTCCAACACGCACCGAACCATGATTTGGTTCCTTCCGAAGGTTCAATCGGTATCACGTACGGCTGGACAGGTGACGTCAAGTATCACCTTGGGTTAAACCGAAAGATGGAGCAACAATCCAGTAACGTCCGGATGACGCTTGCGAATAATCCGTCTCACCTTGAATTCGTCGATCCTGTTGTCGAAGGGTTTACACGAGCTGCGCAAGACGATCGTTCACAAAAAGGAGCTCCTCGTCAAGAACAAGGGAAAGCAGCTTCCATCTTGATTCACGGTGATGCTGCGTTTCCGGGACAAGGGATTGTCGCTGAAACGCTCAACTTAGCCAACCTAAAAGGATACAATACGGGTGGAACGATTCATATCATTGCCAACAATACGATTGGTTTCACGACAGAACCGACAGATTCCCGCTCAACACGGTATTCAAGTGATTTGGCAAAAGGTTATGAAATTCCGATTTTCCATGTTAATGCGGATGAACCAGAAAGCTGTTTAGCAGTCGCTCTTCTTGCCAGCGAATACCGGGCAACGTTTAACAAGGATGTCTTAATTGATTTGATTGGGTACCGTCGTTTCGGACATAACGAGATGGATGAGCCGATGAATACGAATCCCGTCCTCTATGATTTGATCCATAAACATGATTCAGCACGTGTTTTGTACGCCAAGCAACTGGTCGAACAAGGAGATGTCGCCAAAGAAGACGTGACGAAGATTGAAGCAGACATCAATGAGATGATGAAAACAGCACGTGAAAAAGTTCCAAATGTCGAGAAAGAATACGGTGGCATCATGCCGGACGTCGTCTTTAAAGGAGTACCGCACATCGAGACGGGAGTTGCCGCCGAGAAATTGACTGCGTATAACGAGCAGCTACTCGAATGGCCAAGTGGTTTCAGTGTCTTCCACAAACTCGAAAAAGTGTTGAAACGCCGGACGGATGCATTGACGACGAAAAACGGAATCGACTGGGGACATGCAGAAACGTTGGCATTCGCCTCCATCCTCTCAGAGGGGACACCGATCCGACTCAGTGGTCAAGATTCGGAACGGGGAACATTTGCCCAGCGGAATATTAATTTAAATGACGTAAAAACGGGACAATCCTTCTCTCCGATGCACAGCTTGGACTCTGCGACAGCATCGTTTGCCGTCTACAACAGTCCGTTGTCGGAAGCGGGCGTTCTCGGATTCGAATACGGCTACAATGTGTTTGCACCTGAGACACTTGTTTTATGGGAAGCCCAGTACGGTGACTTTGCAAACTCCGGTCAAGTCATCTTTGATCAGTTCATCTCGGCAAGTCGTGCAAAATGGGGACAAACGTCCGGGCTTGTCATGCTGTTGCCGCACGGATACGAAGGACAAGGACCGGAACACTCGAGTGGTCGCTTAGAGCGCTTCTTGACGTTGTCGGGTGAAAAGAACTGGACGGTTGCCAACGTGTCGAGTGCGGCCCAATACTTCCATCTGCTTCGCCGTCAGGCAGCGATACTTGGAAAAGAAGAAGTCCGTCCACTCGTCGTCATGACGCCGAAAAGTTTACTCCGTCATCCACTGGCAACTTCTGATCTATCCGAACTGACAAACAGTTCATTCAAACGACTCGTCGAACAAGAGGGCTTAGGGCAATCACCGGAACAAGTTGAACGGATTGTTTTCTGCAGCGGGAAAGTTGCGATTGACTTAGCAGAAGCCGTCTCGAAATCAGACGATGACTTCAACTGGTTGCACATCGTCCGGATCGAAGAAATTTATCCATTCCCGGCCAAGCAGTTAAACGCCTTATTGGAACGTTATCCGAATGTTGCTGAATTTGTTTGGGTTCAGGAAGAACCGAAAAACATGGGCGCATGGACTTACATTGAACCACGTCTTGAATCGGTTGCCGTCAATGGGATTACAACCGTCCGTTACATCGGCCGTCGTCGACGTTCGAGTACGGCGGAAGGTGATCCGACAGGTCACAAAGTCGAACAAGCGCGGATTCTAACAGAAGCCTTGACACGAACGACAGTCAACCAGCCGAGCGCATCAGCTACTTCCGAAACAAATGTCTAATCTAAAATCAAGTGGGGTCAAACACGAAAAGTCTTAGGGGGACGAATTAACATGGAAATCAAAGTGCCAGAACTTGCAGAATCGATTACAGAAGGTACGGTCGCATCGTGGTTAAAACAACCCGGCGATCAGGTAGAAAAAGGGGAAGCCATCGTCGAACTGGAGACAGATAAAGTCAACATCGAAGTACCGTCTGACGAAGCTGGAATTCTGTCTGAAGTCATGGCGGCTGAAGGCGATACAGTCCGCGTCGGAGAAACGATTGCCATCATCACAGCAGGTGGAGAAGCGGCACAACCGACAGAAGCAGCTCCGGCACCTGAACAAACAGAAGTACCCGTCGCACAGGAACCGAAAAAAGAACAACCGGCAGCTGTCGCTGCGACAGAAGCAACGTCACGCGTTGATCGCCCGATTGCCTCACCTGCTGCCCGGAAAATGGCACGCGAAAAAGGAATTGATTTAGCACAGGTCGCGACACAAGATCCACTTGGTCGAATTCGTGTTCAGGACGTCGCGACATTTGAAGTCGCTCCACGTGAACAAGCGAAACCGGAAACAAAAGCTCCGGCACCACAAGCCGCAACGCCTGCTGCACCGGGGAAACCGGAAGAGCGGATTAAAATGTCACGTCGCCGTAAAACGATTGCCAATCGTTTGGTCGAAGTGCAGCAAACAGCAGCGATGTTGACGACGTTCAATGAAATCGATATGTCTGCCGTCATGTCTTTACGGAAACGCCGTCAAGAAAAATTCGTCAAAGACAATGAAGTCAAACTCGGGTTCATGTCATTCTTCACGAAAGCAGCAGTAGCGGCCTTGAAGAAAATGCCGTATTTGAATGCTGAAATTCAAGGAGACGAGATCGTTCTCAAGAAATTCTACGATATTGGAATCGCCGTTTCGGCACCAGACGGGTTGGTCGTACCGGTCGTTCGCGATGCCGATAAAAAGAACTTCGGTGAAATTGAGAAAGATATCATTAATCTTGCGGTCAAGGCGCGGGATAATAAACTTGGATTATCGGATTTGACAGGCGGGACATTTACGATTACAAACGGCGGAACGTTTGGTTCATTAATGTCAACACCGATTCTCAACGGACCACAAGTCGCGATTCTCGGAATGCATGCGATCAATTTGCGTCCGATCGCGATTAGTGCAGAACGGATGGAAAATCGTCCGATGATGTATGTCGCGCTTTCTTACGATCACCGCATCGTGGATGGAAAAGAAGCCGTTACTTTCTTAAAACACATTAAAGATTTGCTCGAAGATCCGGAATCATTGATTTTTGAAGCATAAGCAAGATTATACAAACGGGGCTGACTCAAAAGTCAGTCCCGTTTTTTCTCGGATATGACATATCTGTCATCGAATCTACACAGAAGATTACAGCAGATTCATAATTCCTTTATCGTCAGCCGGTAAGATACGGTTTGTACGTTACTTTAAAGGGGGAAACATGAATGATGAAACAGATGGGTGTCACGATGGTCGTGGGAATGGTTGTCGCAAGTAGTTCCGTCAGTACTGAGGCAGCAGGTAAAGAAAAGGGGCTGCTTGACCCTAACCGAATTGTCAATGTTGCCCATCGCGGAGCATCGGGTTATGCACCGGAACATACAATGGTCGCTTACGAAATCGGACACAAAACATTAAAAGCCGACTACATTGAAATTGACTTGCAAATGACGAAAGACGGTCAGTTGATTGCGATGCATGACGAGACGGTGGATCGAACGACAAATGGTTCAGGTGCAGTTAAGGACAAGACGCTCTCGGAAATAAAAGAGTTGGATGCAGGAAGTTGGTTTAATGAAGTATATCCGGCGTATGCGGAAGAACGTTACAAAGGATTAAGTGTACCGACGCTCGATGAAATTTTTGAACGCTACGGAAAACATGCAAATTATTATATTGAGACAAAATCACCAGAAGTTTACCCAGGAATGGAGAAAAAGTTAGTAGAGAAGCTGTCCCAATATGGATTATCAAGTGATCGAATTCGTCAGGGGCAGGTTATGATTCAGTCGTTCAGCCGAGACAGCTTATTGAAAGTTAAAGAACTGGACCATCAACTTCCGCTTGTCCAACTCTTAGAAGCGTCGGAAACGACACGTTTAACAACGAAGGACTTGCAGGTCATCCAATCATACGCAGTCGGAGTCGGACCGTCGTTTAAATCATTGACACGAGAAAATACAAAACAAATCCGGGATAACGGATTATTGCTTCATCCCTATACAGTCAATGAAAAAGCGGATATGAAACGAATGCTCGATTACGGAGTAACAGGAGTCTTTACGAATTACGCAGACCGCTTTAATGAAGTGTTACGTGCTTATAAAAATAAAAAATGACGATAGGATCAGTCAGTTTCCCTTTCAAGCGGAAACTGATTTTTTTTTGAAATCAGGAATCTAAATCATATTGGCTTACGTATACATAATTAGAGCATCTCTTTTATTTTCGATTGAAATGGAAAATGTTAAGATGAAACAGCAAAGTTGGAAGAGGTCGTCAAAGGCTTCGTGAACAGGGAATGGAGTGGAACGACATGCGAATTACACAATATACGGATTATGGACTTCGGGTCTTGATTTATTTAGGGATACATCGAGAAGAGGTTACACCGATGCCGGCAATTGCCAATCATTACGGGATTTCATCCAATCATTTGATGAAAGTCACACAACAACTGACGAAGCTTGGATACGTGGAGTCGACGCGTGGTCGTACAGGTGGATTACGATTGATCCGTGATCCGGAGGAAATTAATATCGGTAAAGTCGTCCGTGAGATGGAACCAATGGATATCGTCGAATGTTTTGCAAAAGACGGTCATTGTGTGATAGAACCCCAATGTCAGCTCAAAGGGATTTTAGCTCGGGCCTTACGGGCGTTTATTCGTGAACTGGAACAACATACGTTAGCGGAACTGCTCACCAATCGACATGAATTAGAATTATTATTTGCAAAAACGGATGCGAATCCTTCACGATGAGTGAACGGTTGCATCCGTTTTTTTTGTATACCCGTATATTTTGATTCAAAATCATTGAACTCATTTTAATTTTGGACTAGGTCGTTTTTTAGGAGTAACGTGTTCCGGATTTTTCGCAAGATCATCTTGAACAGATCCCTTCCAAAGCGGTACATCACTGTAATATGCAGCCCTTGCAATTAAATGTCCGCCGATTGGTGCGGTAATCAAAACGAACAAGATTCCGAGCAAAACACGGGAAGAGAAAAATCCGTCTTCTGCGACGAAATAGATGATCACGCCAATGAGAATACTCATGACGCCAAGTGTCGCACTCTTAGAGGCGGCATGAGCACGCGTATAAAGGTCAGGTAGCCGAATGAGACCAAGTGCGGTCACGAGGCTGAAAAATGCCCCGATCAATGCAAAGACGGCTACGAAAATATCACTGATTGCGGTCACGTTCGATGATCTCTCCTTTCTCGATGAATTTAGAGAAGGCGACGGTGCCGATGAACGCCAAGATTCCGATCAATAAGATGACTTCCAAGTAGTCACTCGTCCGAAGAATAATCGAGACGAGACCGACGACGGAAATCAGGCTGATCCCGATCGAGTCGAGGGCGATGACCCGGTCGGCAACGGACGGTCCTTTGATGACGCGGTAAAATAACCCGAGCATCGACAGGAATACGCCACCCAAGGCGATGAATAAAATGGTCTCTAACATCAGCGGCTCACCTCCAAGATGGCTTTCTCAAAACTGTTTCGAATCGAGTCAACGGCATCATCAGCTTCCGGCATATGCAACGCATGGATGTACAATGTCTTATTGTCATCTGAGATATCCACGACCAAGGTGCCGGGTGTCAACGTAATCAGCAACGACAGCAACGTGATTTGCCAGTTGTGTTTGAGCTCGGTTTCATAGGCGAAAATACCGGGCTTGATATCAAGTCGCGGTTTCAAGATGATGGACAGCACCTGGAGATTCGCCACAACAAGTTCATATAAAAAGCGAATGAACAGTCGAATCAACGCGATGAACGGTCCGAGATAAAACCGGCTACTGAACCCCCTCCGCATCGCAAACATCGCAATCAATCCCAATAAATAGCCGATGATGAACGATGACGTCGAGAAGGAATTAGCAAGAAACATCCAGAGGAACGCAAGCAAGAGATTGAGTAATAACTGAAACGGCATAAGATTAGTCCTCCTTCAGTACGGCTTGAATATAGATTGAGGGATCGACAAGTGGATCCACGGCTTGCGAGATGAACGGTCGTACCGCTTCCGTCCCGACACCATACAAAACAGTCATCGTGACCAAAACGAGTGCAGGTGCGAGCAATTGTTTCGTCAGGTGGCGTTTCGGACCCGTGTAGGTCTTCGGCGATCCCCAAAATCCACGGATGAAAATCTGCATCACGGAATAGAGGACGAGCAGACTCGAAATCAAGACGACGAACGGTCCGACAAGATCACCTGCTTCAAAGCCACCACGGACGATCAGCAACTTTCCGATGAAACCACTGAGTGGTGGAATCCCGGCGAGTGACAATGCAGCAATGAAATACGTCCACCCGAGTAAGGGATAGTCTTTGATCATTCCACCCATATCTTTTAAGCGACTCGATCCAGCGATGCCGATCATGACACCGATCAACAGGAACAAGGCGGCCTTAATTAACATGTCATGAATCAGGTAGAACACCGCTCCTTCGAGTGACTGACGGGTCATGACAGAGACGCCGTACAAGATGACGCCGACCGCGACGATGATGTTGTAAATTAAGATCTGTTTAACGTCGCGTGTTGCCAGTGCACCGATGACACCGATGACGATCGTTGCCAGTGCCAACCAACCGAGAATTTGATGCGTGAACTCTTGCTGATGCGAGAAAAACAGGCTGTATGTCCGCAAGATCCCATAGACGCCGACTTTCGTCAGCAATGCGCCAAACAGCGCAAGAACGGGTGTCGGAGGCACTTGGTACGAGCCGGGAAGCCAGAAGTATAACGGGAAGATGGCACCCTTTAATCCAAAGACAATCAAAAACAGAATCGCAATGACGCTGAGAATGCCAGGCTGATTGATGTCTGCGATTTTTTGTGAGATGTCTGCCATGCTCAGAGAACCGATGACACCGTACAAAAAGGCGACGGTCATGACGAACAGAGCGGACGAGATGACGTTAATCAACAAGTATTTCAAGGACTCACGCAACTGAGCCGGTTTTCCTCCAAGCACAATCAAAACGTAAGAAGAAATCAAGAAGACTTCAAAAAAGACGAACATATTAAAGATATCACCTGTCGTGAAGGCTCCATTTACACCGACGAGTAAAAATTGGACGGCGATGTAATAATAAAACCGCTGATGTAAGTCGGACAAATAATAGATCGAATACCAGACGACAAAAAAGACAAGTAAGCTGGTCGTCAAAACAAGTAAGGCGGATAACATATCCGACACAAGCGTGATACCGAATGGAGCCGGCCAACTGCCGAGTGTGACGGTCAGGATTCCGTCTTTTCGGATACTGTAGACGAGATAGGCCGCTGCACCGGTGCTTAAAAAGGTCGAGACGAGAGAGAGCGTCCGTTGCAGACGGAGCCGATTCGGGAACAACATCAAAATGACACCGGTAATCAGCGGAATTAAAAGCGGTAATAACGGTAAATTAATCATGCGTATCGGTTCCTTTCATTTCCTCGAGATTGTCAGTGCCCAGTTCTTGGTAAGCCCGGTAGGCGAGCACGAGGAAAAATGCGGTCACGCCGAAACTGATGACGATTGCCGTTAGAACAAGCGCTTGTGGCAGTGGATCCGTGTACTGGGTGACCCCGTCTTTAATGACGGGCGCCGCTCCGGTCTTCAGACCACCCATCGTCATGACGATCAAATGAGCCGCGTGACTGAGTAAACCGGTTCCAATGATGATGCGTAAAATACTTTTTGAAAGAATGAGATAGACGGCACACATCGTCAAGATGCCTGCGGCAATCGCCATGATAATTTCCATGCGTTAATCACTCTCCCCAATCGTTTGAATAATTGTCATCGTCACACCGACGACGACGAGATATACCCCTAAATCGAACAGCATTGCTGTGTGTAAGGACGTTTTTCCGAACAACGGCAAATTGAAATAGTCGTGGGCATGTGTAAAAAATGGTTTGTTGAACAACAGGGCGCCTGAAGCCGTCAAGACGGAAATCAACATCCCTATGGCTGTCATCTGTTTGTAGTCGACAGGCAGGATTTGTCGAAGCGTCTTGATATCAAAGGCAAGCAAAATCAAGACAAGTGCGGAAGCCGTCACGAGACCGCCGACGAAGCCGCCACCCGGCGTATAATGACCGGCGAAAAACAGGTAGACGGCAAACAAAAAGATAATGAACGTGATGAACGTCGTGGCAGATTCCAAGATGACGTCATTCGTATGCTTCTTCATCGGGTTTTTCATTTGTCGATTCCTCCTGTCTTCCGGAAATTAATCATCGCGTAGATGCCAAGACTGGCAATGGCTAATACACTAATTTCAAATAACGTATCAAAACCACGGAAGTCGACGAGAATGACGTTGACCATGTTACCGCCGGCGGCTAAATCGGCCACATTGTCGATGTAGTATTGGGCAATCGAAGCGAACGACCGTTGGCTGAGCGAGGCAAGTGCGACCAACGTGACGCTTAATCCGACGAGCGCCGAGATTGCGGCATTGCCAAGTTTAAACTTAATCCGTTCTTCTTTCCGGCTGATTTCCGGCATATGATAAAACACGAGCAGGAATAAGGCGACGGATACCGTCTCAATGACAAGTTGTGTCAAGGCTAAGTCCGGCGCCCGGAATAAGACGAAGAACAGGGCGACCGTATAACCGACGACACCAAGCAAAATGATGGATGTCAAACGGGACCGGGCAAACGTGATCGATAAGGCACTTCCGACGAGGACGAGGACCAAGACGATTTCGTAAGCCTGAACTGAACTGAGTGGATCCACATCAAATCTAAAGGCATCAAGGAAGTAAAGACTCGATAATACCAGCACGACGATAAAACCGAAAATATAGACCAAATAAGAACGCATATAGCCGGTCATGACCGTATCATGAATAACGGTAGAGGTTTGTTCACCACGGCGCAGCAAGGCGTCATATTGGTGATTCAACGAGACTTGTTTGGGCATCCGGTTGTAAAGCGAGCGCCATTTTGGCAACGTCAGGAACAAAATCGTCCCGACTGAGATGATCAGCACGGTCAAAAACAGTTCCAAGTTGAAACCGTGCCAAAGTTTGATCTCAACAGGAATCGATCCCCCGTTCGCGGCAACTTTCGGTAAAATTGCTTCGGCTGCCGGTCGGATCAACGTGTTCGATAATAAGTTCGGGAACAAGCCGATTAAGACGACCAATGAAACAAGGAAAAGTGGCGGTATTAACATGCCGATTGGTGCTTCATGCGGTTTTTTCGGTAACTTGTCCAATTGTTTTGGACCAAGGAACGTCCGGTAAACGATTAAGATGCTGTAGACAAACGTAAAGATACTGCCGACGACCGCAACGAATGGGAACAAGAGACCGAATGTGTCCAGATGAAATAATCCGGACTGCGATACTTCGAGAACACCGGTCAAAAACATTTCTTTACTCAAGAAACCATTGAACGGAGGCACACCAGCCATGGATAGCGTACCGATGGTCGCAATCGTAAACGTCACCGGCATCAGTTGTGATAAACCACCGAGTTTCCGGATGTCGCGTGTACCGGTCTCATGATCGACAATTCCTGCCATCATGAAGAGACTGCCTTTGAACGTAGCATGGTTAATCAAGTGGAAGACTGCTGCGACCGTTGCAACCGTGTACAGGCTGTCCGGCAAGGCCTCGACTTGTAGTGCGGCCGCTCCGAGTCCGAGCAATGACATGATCAGACCGAGCTGTGAAATCGTCGAATACGCTAAAATGGCTTTTAAATCCACTTGTTTGACAGCATTCAATGATCCCCAGAAGAGTGTGAACATTCCGACAGACGAAACAAGATAAAACCACAGCGGTGTTTCGGCAAAAATTGGACTCATCCGTGCTACCAGATACAAACCGGCTTTGACCATCGTTGCCGAGTGCAGATACGCACTGACAGGGGTCGGAGCCTCCATCGCATCCGGTAACCAGATGTGAAACGGGAACTGAGCGGATTTTGTAAAGGCCGCCAGTAAAAACAGGACAAGCGAAACGGCGAAGAGTGGATCATTTGAATACGTCGCAACCGTCGCCAATGATTCCCGAATACTGAATGAACCGGAGAGAAGCGACAGCAAAGAAATTCCGCCGAGCATCGACAGTCCACCAAAGACAGTGATGAGCATCGATTTTTGGGCCCCGTAACGGGAGCGTTCTCGTTCATACCAGTAACCAATCAGTAAGAATGAGGAAATCGACGTCAATTCCCAAAACAGATACATGACAATCATGTTGTCGGATAAAACGATTCCGAGCATGGCCGTCATGAAGAGAAGCAGATAGACATAAAAATTATGCAGGGCTTCTTTTTTCGCATCGAGATAATAGATGGAGTACAGCACAACGAGCGAACCGATTCCTGTAATCAACAACGCAAACAGCAAACCAAGGCCGTCGACGTAAGCGATAAAGTTGATATCGAGCGAAGGAATCCATTTCATTGTCGCGACTACCGTTTCCCCTGCCATTGTCTGGGTGAGGAACTGACTGAAGTAAGCGACCAGCGTCAGCGGAACAAGCAGGACAAACCAGCCTGTGTGTACCGATTGAATCTTTTTGTACAATAATGGAATGAAAAGACTTGCGAGTAACGGCAACAAAATTGCCAAATGAAGCAATGACACATGATTCCCTCCTTTTCATATCGTTCATTTCATCGAAAAAAATGAAAGAAGGACGTAGTACGCAAGCGAGCTGTCGTGCTTGTGACATGTCCTTTTGTATTCAACCATTCGATTCTCATGAAGCATCTGTTAAAAGTATAACGTAGATTTCGGCTCTCTGCATGACCCGAACATTCTTGAGGTAGCGCAGGAAAGCGGTTTTTAAGTGAATTATTAAATATGTAGGAACACGGTAGAAAAACGCGAAAAAAAAGTCTGAAAAAATTTTAAAAAGACGTATAGACGTTGATTACAATGTTCCTTTTCAGGGAAAATGACTTAAGTGTAAAAATTCAGCGGACAGAGGTGTCGTCATGAAAAAGTCATTTAAGCAAGGTCTGGTCATTGGTGGGATCGCAGTGTTAACTGCGTTAGTCGTCAAACGTTATCAACAAGGTGGGTTCTCCTCGCAAGATTTCAGTGATCCGACCGCACTCGATCGTCAACCGAGTATCGATGCGAAAAAGGATGAAGCAGAAGTAGGATTGACGCAACTGGATTCAATTCATCGGGCCGATTGGCAGGCTAATGGTTTTCCGCAAACGCATGCTGAACTGGAACGTCTGGAAAAAGAAGAAGGATAATAAAAAAACACGCTCTCGTTTGAGGGCGTGTTATCGTATACAGTATTAAGCACTTGTTGAGACGAGTGATTGAATTCGTTCGCTGTGAGCAGCATACGAAGAGAGATGTTCAAATTGATGCAACGTAAGCGTCGTCATCCGGCTGTGTCCCGTACTTGAATCCAGTCGCAGATAGGCTTCGTTTTGATCATCTCCGCCGCCGTCAAAACGAATTTTAGCAGTAATCGTTCGTCCGTCATTCGTTTGCATATAGATATCGTAACCGCCAAAATCAACCCGGCTAAACCGATTGGCTTCGCTAACAATTCGTTTAAAAGTTTCAATTAATGAATAAGACATACCATTTCCTCCTTATGTGAAAAGCACGTGACTTAAAAATGCATCACCTATCAGTATCGAATATGTCTTTTCCCATTATATTCAAAAATTAAACATTAAAAAAGAATCTTTTTTTTGTAGCAAATTTTGATTGTTATGAAACGCGTTTCATACTTTATGATGAGTTACGACAGCGCGTGACTATCTTGAATCGATAGGCGTCAGCTGAGTAAGACGTTGAAAGGGGCATTGAGTTCTTTTCTGAATAGACATGTCAAAATTACATTAGATACAGACAAAAGTGGAATACACAAAGAGGAGTCGGATGCGCATCCAACTCCTTTTTGTGTATGAAAACCGGCAATGATATCAGCCGGTTGATAAATCGATGATCAGAGTTCGACGTTATGATAGACTTGTTGCACGTCTTCCAAATCTTCCAACGCATCAATCATTTTTTCGAACTGTTGCACGTCTTCGTCGGATAGCGTGACTTCGTTTTGAGCGAGCATGACTAGTTCAGCGACCGAGAAGTCGGTGATTCCTGCCTCTTTCAGCGTTTCTTGAACAGCATGGAACTGTTCTGGCTCAGCGTAGATGATGACAGACTCCTCTTCTTCCAAGATATCACGAACATCGATATCCGCTTCCATCATCAGTTCAAGAATATCATCTGCTGTTTTTCCTTCAAAAGCAAAGATGGCTGTCGCGTCAAACATGTAAGCAACCGACCCGCTGACCCCCATGTTTCCACCGTTTTTACCAAATGCGGCACGGACGTCGGAAGCGGTCCGGTTGACGTTGTTTGTCAGTGTCTCGACGATGACCATGGAACCGCTTGGTCCAAACCCTTCGTAACGCAAAACGTCAAAATTCTCTTCCGCGCCACCTTTTGCTTTTTCAATGGCACGCTCGACGATGGCACGGGGGACACTGTAGGTCTTGGCACGCTCGAGAACGACCTTTAATGCCTGGTTTGATTCAGGATCCGGTTCCCCTTGTTTAGCGGCAACATAAATCTCCCGACCGAATTTAGCATAAACCCGACTTGTATTTTTGTCTTTTGACGCCTTTTTTTCTTTAATATTATTCCATTTACGACCCATCAGAATCCACTCGCTTTCACATGACTTCGATTTAGTTAGGAACTTACTGGTTCCTTCTGCCTCATCAGTATACCGCATAAACTGTTGATTTCTAAACTGAAAAGACAGTAAAACGAGTGTTTTTTCAAGATTGACGTTTACATCTAGTCAGAAATCGGGAAATAACAAAAAATGAAATCTAGAGTGTGGAAGGAGAGGGACTTATGAATAAAGCAGCTGTGTTTCACCGGGCCCTGTCTCCGTATGTTTATACATACGATCAAGAAACGGTTCATATCCGCCTCATGTCGGCGAAAGGAGACGTGGATCGTGTTGAGTTGATTCATGGGGATCCTTATGAATGGGATGCGGAAAAAGAAGAAGATCGGGATTGGAACTTTGATCCGAATAAAGAAAAGTTTTGGAAAACGGAGACGGCAGAGATGACGTTCGCAGGCTCGGATGCGACACACGATTTTTGGTTCATTGCGATCCGGCCGAAAAAAAAGCGGGTCCGTTATGGATTCAGAGTTCACGCAAACGGTGAATCTGCCGTTTATACAGAACGAGGATGGTACGATGAAGTGCCGCTGGATCACCCGGGCTACTATTTTGCCGTCCCTTATATGAATGCCGTTGACGTGTTTGATGCTCCGGCATGGGTCAAAGACACGGTCTGGTATCAAATTTTTCCGGATCGATTCGCAAACGGTGACTTGACGAATGACCGCGCGGATACAAGCACATGGGGAGCCGAGGCACCGGCTTTTGACAATCATTTCGGGGGCGATTTTCAAGGAGTGATTGATCATATTGATTACTTAAAGGCACTTGGGATTACCGGAATTTATTTTTGTCCGGTCTTTGTCGCACCGTCAAACCATAAATATGACACGCTGGATTATTTACGTCTTGATCCGAGTTTTGGAACGGAAGAAACGTTTCGGGAAATGATTCGACTTCTGCATCAAAATGGAATTCGAATTTTACTGGATGCCGTCTTTAATCACGTCAGTGTCGATCATCCTGCATTTCAAGACGTCATTGCCCATGGGAAAGAATCACAGTATGCGAATTGGTTTATGATTGATTCATTTCCGGTCCAATCGACACCGGTACCAAATTATGAAGTCTTTGCCTTTGAAAGCAATATGCCGAAACTGAACACGGCCCATCCTGATGTTAAAGATTATTTATTAAAAGTTGGTCGTTACTGGGTAGAAGAATTTCAGGTTGATGGATGGCGATTGGATGTCGCGAGTGAAGTAGATCATGCATTTTGGCGCGAGTTTCGGCGGGAAGTGCGAGCTGCTAATCCGGAAGCGTATATCGTCGGGGAGTGTTGGACGGATTCGCAGGAATGGTTGCTAGGCGACCAGTTTGATGCAGTCATGAACTATGGGTTGACGGAAGCTTTTCTAACGTTCTTTGCAACAAATGAAGTGACGGCATCAGAGTTCAGCTACGCCATCGTCCGCAATTTGAACAGCAACTCGATGAACGTTAACGAAGTCATGTTCAACTTAATCGATTCCCATGACACCCCTCGTGCTTTGACACGGGCAAAGGGGGACCGGGATCGGATGAAATTGTTGATGTTATCGCTATTGACGTTCACGGGAAGTCCGGTCATCTATTATGGCGATGAAATCGGTTTGACGGGTGGCCAGGATCCGGATAACCGCAAATGTATGGTGTGGGATCCGGCGGAACAGGATGCGGAACTCTTGACGTATATTACACGGTTGATTGATTTACGCAAAAAACATCCGGGCCTTGCCAATGCGAGTGGCTATCAATTCGAACAATTGAATGACGAGACGGCGAGTTTCCTCATTCGCCGTCAGTCCGATGAAGTGACCTATTTGATTCTGTTTAACAATGGCTTGGAGGATGTCCGATTTGATCTGGCGGAACCAGCTGCTGATTTAGTTGATGGACAACGTTACACAGACACCATTATTGTACACGGGGTGTCCGGAAAAATTCTCCGAGTAGAATGAAAATTATCAAACAAAAAAACATCCGTTCCAGAAATCAACTTTTTCCTGAACGGATGTTTTTTGTCTGCCTAAAAATCCTCAGAAAAATGGATGAATCAGCAGACCGCTTCTTAATTTGGGTTCGAACCAGGTCGATTTCGGCGGCATGACTTCACCGGCATCAGCGACGGCCATCAGCTCGGTTAAGCTCGTTGGATGTAGATGGAACGCGACGGCCATCGTGCCTTGATCGACGAGTTGTTCAAGCCCAGCGTAACCTCTGACACCTCCGACGAATTGAATCCGTGAATCCGTCCGAGGATCTTCAATCCCGAGAAGGGGTGTCAACAATTCATCCTGAAGAATGGCGACATCGAGGTCCTCTTTGACGGATGGACGGTTTTTCTCATAATCCAGCGTGTACCAGTTATGTTTGACATACATTTCAAACTGATGCTTTTTTGTTTCTGTCGCGCGTCCTTCGGTAACGCTGAACCGATTACTGATTCTTTCCAGCAAGTCATCGACGGACTGACCGTATAAATCTTCGACGACGCGATGATAGCCTTGTATATTCAATTGATCACTTGAAAAAGAGACGGCGAGAAACAATCCGGCATCCTCATGATGATTCAACCGGGCGACTTGTGAGGCCGCTTCAGCCCGATGGTGCCCGTCGGCGATATACAGGTGGTCATGACGGGCAAACTGGCTGCCAATCGTCATCATGGCGTCGCGATCCGTGATTTTATAGAGGGTATGCTCAATCCCGTCTTCAGCTGTAAATTGATAGAGTGGGGATTGTTTCGTCTGTTCCGAGACAACTCGATCTAGCTCGTCATCCGGATGATGGGCGAGCAAAATTGGACCGGTGTGGGCAGCAAGCGACTGAACGTGGCGGACGCGGTCCCGTTCTTTATCAGGTCGTGTGAATTCGTGTTTACGGATGATGCCTTGATCGTAATCAGCGACAGAGACACAACCGACAAAACCAGTCTGCGTATGCTCACCGTCCGTCAGACGATAGAGATAATAACTTTCAACATCATCGGTTGTGAGAATGCCGCGTTCAATCGCTTCCTTGAAATGAAGGGCAGCTTGTTGATAAACACGCGAATCATGTTCATCAATCAAGTCCGGTAACGTCACTTCTGCTTTGTCAATTCGTAAAAAGGAAAGTGGACGTCGGCGGACTTCCAAACGTCCTTCCGCTCGATTGAAGACATCGTACGGAAGGGAAGAAAACGCTTCTGCGTATTTAGGGTCAGGTCGCAAGGCGTGGAAAGGTTCAAAAGTAGGCATAATCATCGCTCCTTAAAGTAGTCTTGTTTTTAAGACGCCGGGAATGGCATGCAATTGTTGTAATGATATCGCTTCATCCAGATGATTGTCGATGTCGATGATCGTATAGGCAATTCCATCCTTACTGCCGTTGATCATGTTGGCAATGTTGATTTGTTCTGTCGCAAGGACGGAAGCGATTTGACCGACCATATTCGGAATGTTTTGATGCGCGATCGTGATACGCCGTTTACCGGAATACGGCAATTCGACGGACGGGAAGTTGACCGAGTTTCGGATGTTGCCGGTTTCGAGAAACAGCTTTAATTGATCGACGGCCATGATTGCACAATTTTCTTCTGCTTCTGCTGTCGACGCACCAATGTGAGGCAACGGGATGACACGAGGCAGAGAGAGGATGAAGGCATTCGGGAAATCAGTAACATAGTTGGCCAGACGTCCGGATTTTAAGACTGTTGCCAAAGCTTGTTCATCGATTAATTCACCTCGGGAAAAATTAAGTAAAGTTGCTCCTTGTTTGATTTTTCCGAGTAAGCGTTCATGAAGCAAATGTTGTGTCGCATCAATCAAAGGCAGATGCAGTGTAATATAATCACTTGTCGCCAGCAACTCCTCAAGATTGGTGACACGATGGACTTGATTCGAGACACGCCACGCTGATTCGACAGACATATGTGGGTCGTATCCGGAAACTGTCATACCCAGTTCGTGAAGCGTATTTGCTAAACTTGCTCCAATGGCTCCAAGACCAACGATGCCGATTCGTTTTCCTAACAATTCCGTACCTGCAAATTGTTTTTTGTTCGCTTCAATCCGCTCTGGGATATCAGGTCCACGAAGATTGTTAGTCCATAAAATGCTTGGGATTAATTTTCGGGCAGTCAAGAACAAACTGGCGATGACTAGCTCTTTGACGGCATTGGCATTAGCGCCAGGTGTCGAGAAAACGGGAATACCCCGATTCGCCAATTGGTCGAGCGGGATATTATTGACACCAACGCCGGCGCGGGCGACAGCTTTTAAGGAAGTCGGAAACTTCATTCCATGTAAATCTTTGCTGCGGACAAGAAAGGCATCCGGTGTTTCAACGTCTTGTTTGACGACATAGTGGTCGGTAAAGCGTTTTAATCCTTTATCAGATACGTCATTCCAAAGCTGTACATGATGCATTTAACGTTCCCCCTGTTCGAATCGTTGTAAAACCGTGATAAGGGCATCGACTCCTGCAGTCGGCATGGCGTTATAGAGACTTGCGCGCATTCCTCCGACAGAACGATGGCCTTTTAAATTAACGAGCTGATGACGTTCTGCAAATTGCAGGAATTGTTGATCTAAATCCGTTTGACCGGTTGAAAAAGGAATATTCATTCGGCTCCGGTCAGGTAGGGCGACGCTGTTTGAGAACATGGCGGATTGGTCCAAGTGGGCATAGAGAGAAGCGGCTTGTCGACGATTGCGTTGAACAACCGTATCAAATCCCTGTTCCTTGATCCATTCGAGGACTAGTTTCGTCAAATAAATGCTGTATGTGGGTGGTGTATTGTATAAAGAATGATGGGCAGCATGTATGTCATATCGTAAATAGGATCCTAAGCGGTCCGGTGTTCGTTGCAACAGGTCATCTTTTATGATGACAAGCGTCATTCCGGCTGACCCAAGGTTTTTTTGAGCACCTGCATAGATTACGTCAAACTGACTGACATCAATCGGTTCAGATAAAATGGAAGAAGAGAAGTCTGCCACTAATGGAACATCCACTTGTGGAACATTCGTAAAAGTAGTCCCTTCGAGCGTATTATTCCATGTGATATGCAGATAATCAGCGTCAGAACAGATCGGACCAGTCGGAATCGAGCGATAGTGGTCGGCTTCAGATGAGGCAATGACGTTTGTCTGAACAAAAGCCCCGGCGTCCTGTATCGCTTTTTGTGACCAGCTTCCCGTATCGATGAAGTCGACGCGCTGGTGTGCAGTTGCTAAGTTAAGCGGTAACATTGAAAATTGAAGTGTTGCACCGCCTTGTAAAAACAAGACACGGTAATTGTCCGGGATCTGCAAGAGCTCCCGAAGCAGAGACTCTGTCTCTTGAAGGATGTTTTCAAACAAGGTGGAGCGGTGACTCAACTCCAAAACGGATTGTCCAGACCCTTTGTAATTTAGAAGCTCAGATTGAGCCTTAAGTAAGACTGGTACCGGTAGGACTGCCGGACCAGCTGAAAAGTTAAAAACAGTCATCGTATTCCACCTCCAATAATTTTCAGAAAATATTCACAACTAAAGTGTAACGGAATGAAAACAGTTAATCAAACTTCATTTCAAGTGGAGCATGGACTTTCTGGAGGAGAAAAGAGAGGAAACGATCCTTCAATGGAAAAGGACCAGCCCTCCTAAAGAGTGGCTGATCCTATCGATCGATGCGAACAAGTGTGTTGGACTCAAGAAGGGTCGAGAGGTGTAAGTTGGTTAAAGTGCCATTTCCAGCCTTCGCTCGTCCAGTGATAAAGCGAAACACTTCGGAACCGGCCGACGTACATGCTACGACCATATGAGAAATGATCTTCCACTATTTCCTGTACTAAAGCTGTCGTCTCAAAGACTTCGACCACCATCGACTCGCTGAGTTGATTGCTCCATTGGATTTGATCTGGATCCACATAATGATCGAGAAAAGTTTCGGCATCGAACTGTCGGCCTTGTCCGTCAATAAAAGAAAAATCGGGTGATAATAACTGATGCATCTCTTTTCGGTTACCTTGCATCAAAAAAGCGTGTCGATTTGTCAAAAGAAGTTGAAGTTGTTCATGTTGAGTTGAAGTTTCCATGAGAATCATCCTTTCGTCGTTAAATGAATGATGGGATTCCTGATGATGAAACAAAAAAAGACCCTGCAACAGCAGAGTCTTGGAAAATTAAAGTTTAGTAACGTTAGTTGCTTG